>JAFDCA010000352.1 GCA_019313025.1 Deltaproteobacteria bacterium | reverse complement strand
GGTTTTTAAAGCCGATCCCTGCGTGCCTCGTTAAATTTTTGGAGAAAAGGAGCGTGGCGAATTTAACTGAGGACCTCTGATTTCAGACCCCTGACCCCTGAACCGCTAGTGGTTGGTGAATAAATCATAATGAAAGAAGACCTAATAGAAAAACTCCTGGAAGCATGGGGAGCAAAAAAAGATCCAAAATACATGGAATACCCTATCCCTGTTTTGGTCTCACTCGGCTACAAGATCGGACACCAGTGGGCAAGCCTTCAAAAAGAGAGCGATCTGCTTTATCGATTTGAAGAATTTTATAAAGACTTGATCAGTGATCAATTGACAAAGAAAAGATACAATATGCTGTACGAAGAATTGGACCCTGCTTCGATTATCGCTGACATGCCCGATACAATGAATCAGGCGCTTGACGACCCCAAGGTTGCAGAAGCCATGCTGGAGAACTATTACTTGTTTGAAAACGGAATTGTCTGGGGTCTTATGTCGGTGATCAGGAAATTAATTGCGGAGGGTCAATCAACATAGACAACAACGTTTAACAGAAGAACGATTTAGAATTGTATTTGAGACTTTAGAAGAATTACTAACGGTTGAAAGCAAAACCAAGCCAGGGTTCGGTTAAAAAATATAAAATTTTACACAGAGATTTTTAATGTGGAAATAGAAAATAAAATATTGGTTGTTAAGGAATTGCCAGATGGATCTCCAGTCAGAATACCTTATTTTATCGTAGACTCAAAAAACAAAGGGCCTACTTCAGGCATCGTCGCAACCCAGCATGGAAATGAGTTCTTCTCCATTGTCATTCTCAAAGAATTTCTGAAAACAAAATACCCTCTCAAAGGAAAAATAATCATCTTCCCCGTAGCAAACCCCTTGGCATATAATGTAAAAGAAAGAACCTGCAGGATAGACGGAAAAGATATGAATCGGTGCTGGCCTGGAAAGGAAAATGGTGTAATTACAGAAAAAATGTGTCACAGCATATTCCAGATCCTCAATAGATGTGGTTGTGTTTTAGATTTTCATAACGGTAATGATAACATTATCGACACACCTCAGGCAAGATTGTATGAAGGGAGATACTCTGATGTCCGGGATTTGGTTGCACATCTCGATGTCCCATTTTTTTTACTCAGAAAAGAACCGCTTGAAAACACACTGGCAGGTTCTCTTCTGGATAAAAACATAAAGGCGATAACCGTTGAGTTGGGGGAAGGAAAAAGAATAACTTATAATTATATAAACAAGGGATTAAAAATAATTGAAAGCTTTCTGAGACATACAGGAAATCTTTCAAAACCTCGTACATTCGAATCAATCCCCATAGATGATGATAAAATGAGAGTCGTTACAGCAGAGAACAGTGGGTTGTTTATTCCGAATATCCAGCAGCTTGGGGAAAAAACAGACTATCTCGGAAATTTAATCAGTTTTCCTGAATTCTCTGAAAAAAGGATCCGCACTCCCACCCAAGGGCATATATTAAGCCTGTGGGTAGGAGGCGTTATTGCAAGAGGAGAGCTACTGGCAAGAATCACCAAAGACTAAATCGCGTTTGAGGAAAATATCATAAAATTACAAAGATGGATTGATGCGGCAGCGCTGTTTGAAGTTTGAAGAGGTGGTAGGGCTCAAGGAGACCACCGTGGAATTCCGCCCTCGCAAAATCGATACTTTTCAACTCTATTTGGGATGGGTCAAAGGCGATCCCAAGTATTTGGAAAAACAAGTTGTATGTAATATGGTCAAGAGAAGACACTTTAATTCAACCAAAATCACTTATGTTTCGTCCAATTTTGCATTTAGGTCTGCATATCATCGTTCCAGGAACAACAGCCAAGCTGCTGTTTTCGGATCGATGGAAAACTGCCTGGCTGTTAATGTTGTCAGCCATGATTATAGACCTGGATCATTTATTGGCCAACCCCATATACGACCCGAATCGATGCGGGATAAACTTTCATCCCCTACACTCAATGCTTGCAATCACCGTATACGTGCTGCTAACTACAATACCCAAAACTCGGATCTTGGGATTCGGACTGCTGATCCATATCATCCTTGACGGTCTGGATTGTGTTTGGATGAGCGTAGTCTAAACCGTCAAGCGCCGTGATGAATTTTGGGGGCGTTGTTGAAAGGTTGAAACCCTATGAGAAATTTCATGGCTATTGAAGGAAAAGATTATGAAGATCTTAAGCAAGCAGTCGTGCGGCTCGAATTTCCCAGCTTCATTTCCAAAATTACCAGCTATATAGAAAAACCTGTTGGAAAAATTATCGATAGCTTGCCTGTCCAGGCATCTCAAAGCATACAAGATGCGGTAAAGGTTACCTTAAAGAATCTACTGGCCCTCACCGTAAAAACAATGAATAAAGAGTTAAAACAAGGAGCATCAACAACTACGCATAAAATTGCAAGCGGTATAAGCGGTGCTTTAGGTGGAGCCTTTGGATTGCCTGCCCTCTCGGTAGAACTTCCGATATCGACATCAATAATTTTACGTTCGATTGCCGATATCGCGCGGAGCGAAGGAGAGGATATTTCAACACTTCAATCAAGGTTGGCCTGCCTCGAAGTTTTTGCTTTTGGCGGAAAATCCGATACAGATGATGGGGCTGAAACAGGGTATTTCACAGTTCGTGCTGTCTTGGCAAAAGCCGTAAGCGATGCTGCCAAACATATTGCCTCGAAAGGTCTGACGGAAAGAGGAGCTCCGCCTATTGCAAGATTAATCTCCCAGCTTGCGTCTCGCTTTGGGACAGTCGTTTCTGAAAAAATATTTGCCCAGGGAGTGCCAGTCATTGGCGCCCTTGGTGGCGCAACTATCAATCTTTTGTTTGTTGACCATTTCCAGGAAGTCGCGCGTGGGCATTTTACTATTCGACGACTGGAAAGAAAATATGGAAAAGAAAAAGTAAAAGAAGAATACATAAAAATCTTGTCGGAGTATATGAAAAACTCTTCGAAATCTCAAGAAAAACCATAAAAAAAGTCAACGGGACAGGTCACGTTCGTACAGAAAGTGCTTGACGCTTTTAACTCAATATGAGAGCTACAGACTTCGCCAAGGTTAGCAAAATTAGATGCCCCTAGCGTGCTGCACCATGTCATGGGGCGGGGAAAATGGGGTCAAGTTTACTATTGACCCATGCGATAAGATCGTGGCCATATCTTGTTCAGTGGTTATCAACCTTCGCTGTCAGCTTCCGTCTTCGCTCTGCGAGCTACGACCCGACAAGACGACCTGACAAGAAAGAAGAAGGAAGACAGGGGTCAGGGATTAGGGACCAGAGATCAGGGTTAGTGGCCTTGCGATATTTTCAGAGCACATTTGGGGCAAATGCAGCCGGTTAAAGGAAAAGTAGATGCCATATAATGAAGAACTCGGATCGCGCATAAAAAAATTTGTATCCAGATGGAAAGGTGCGGATGACAAAAAAATGTTTGGAGGTGTGTGTCATTTGTTAAATGGAAACATGTTCTGTGGTGTATACAAGGATTTTTTAATACTCCGGCTTGGTAAAAACAGGTCTGAAGAGGTGTTGAAACTACCCTTTGCTCGACCATTCGATATAACAGGAAAGAAAATGAGTGGATGGGTCATGTTAGACGCTGAAGGTTACAAACGTGATGATGAGTTGAAATCCTGGTTGGCCGAAGCTAAAACGTTTATCAAAACCCTGCCGAAAAAATAAATTTCTATCAAGAAAATAACTGGTTATCCCTTTCAATGAAATCGATTCAGAGAGCATCCAGATGGATAATGAAAAAAATACATTCATGGGGTCCTCTGGTTCTATTTATCGGTTTGTTGCCCTCGTTGGCACTCGCTCTGGCTGGTATTGGTGAAAGGTCGTCTTTTTTCCATTACAACAATTTCACATCAATCGAACGCAAACATCCTTCTGATTTCTGTTCGGGGTCAACCAAATGGTGCCTTGCTCTTTATAAGGAAGGATATCGGAATTTAAAAGGCATCGATTCAACTTTCGAGCAACTCAATATCCCCTCAGATAGTGCAACTCCATATCTTATAGGACAACGTTCATCAGACAATAGCTGGCTGGTGTATGACCTTGAAAAAGAACAAATCCTAATAGCAGATACCGAATATCAAAAAGTTATCGACGTCTGGAACTCGCTGGGATTAGCCCAACCTACATATGTCAATGCACGAAACACCCGCCAATTACTGACCGAGACAAAAGATTCTAAAGTCTTACGATGGAAAAGAGATTTACAGATGTATTTATTTTTGAGTCTATTTCCATTTACGCTCGTGGCAGTGATTTTCTGGTATCTCAATAGGAAAACAAAACAACAATACAAAAAAACAAAATCGAAGGTTTCTTTGCTCTTCTCTTATATGTTCATCGCGCCAGTTTTTGTTATTATTTATATGGCGATTTCATCATTGATAGCAATAATCCGGCAAAACTGGTAGCTTACTATAAAGGATGTCCCCTAATTTGTCATAGCCGAAATAAGGAAAAAAACCATGACAGAGTATCAGAATAGGAATCGTTTCATACCTTTTAGGAAGGCGGATATTATAGAAATGTGTATCAACGATTCACTGCTTTCTGAACATGATCAAAATTTATTCAGACAGTTTTGTCGTATTTTAGGAAGTCTGATTCATTTTGAATTCCACCATCAAGTGGAAATGCTTAAAGACTGCTATTCACCATTTAACCCCGATGCAGACACCCGGTTGAACTACGATTACTCAAAGCAAGAAAAAAAGACGTTGCAAAAAAAACTTGTTGAGGGATTGGCTGCGATCCTTAATGCCGCTAACTTCCAAAAGATAACCGAGACAGATCTTGAAGAAGCCCTGAAAGAGGAATCTCTCTTTAAGATCCGACTTCGCGTAGACTTCGAAGATTTTGAGGAAGTTATATTTTATCAGCGCGGCGAAAGCCTCAAAGAAGAGACCCTAGTAAAATTTTACGGATTTAAGAAAGAGCCGTTCATGTTTACAAATTATGATAGAGTGATGATATATATTAAGTTCAAAGAAGAGGATTACTTTAAAGCCAAAAATCAAAAAACGCTTTACTTCACACCAGGCTCGACCATTATCAAACTTTTTCAAAATGTTCCCAAAGCGGATCTTGAGATGCTTTTCCCCAACAGCGAGGTCCGGATGAAAACTATCGATAAACTTATTATTGGTATTCCGGCTGCAGTAAGCGGCATTGTTGTAATTGCAACCAAGCTTGGGGCTTCAATTCTTTTGATTGCTTCGGTTATTTCTTTCTGGCTCGGACTAACCAAAAAGGAAGTAAAAATTGAGCAGCAGCATCTTATTGCTTTGGCATTAGGGTTGGCGACCCTTGGTGGTTTTTTATTCAAACAGGTGAACAAGTTCAAAAATCGGAAAATTAAATTTATGAAAGCCCTTTCGGACAACCTCTACTTTAAAAACCTTGACAACAACACGGGAGTTTTTCATCATCTTGTGGACGCGGCCGAGGAAGAGGAGTTCAAAGAAGCGGTTTTGGCATATTACTTTCTTTTGGTAGAAGATAAGGATCTTACAATTTCTGAACTTGACGATACCATAGAACGCTGGTTTGAAAGCAAACATAACTGCAGGATTAATTTTGAAATCGAGGATGCCTTTAAAAAACTTGAACGATGGGGGCTTGTTCATCTGGACAAAAGCATCATTCGCGGAAAGAATCTGAATGACGCTATGCAGCAACTCGATGAAATTTGGGACAATTTCTTTACATATCACAAGGCTGACGAATTGCCTAAGATATCTTAAGGAAATATAGCGTTCAAGGTCAAAGGTTCAGGGTTGATGGCCTTACTATTGGCGATATGTATGACTCAATTGATATTGAGAAGTTGCCAAGATTAGTATTTGTATGATTTCGTTCAGCATTTAGGATTCCCTTTAAAAGGAGGTAACAAAATCGAAAATAGGCTTTGGCACAAGTCTTATGGTCCGGGTGTTCCGAAATCTCTGGACTATGAGAGAACGACCATATCAGAGGCCCTTACACGTTCCGCGAAAAATTTTCCGAATCATATTGCCCTTAACTACATGGGTAAGAAAATAACTTATGCGGAGCTTGACCGACTCGTCAATTCTTTTGCCAGATCGCTTCAGGACATAGGCATTCAAGAGGGGGACAAGGTAGGGGTATGCCTGCCCAATATCCCTCAGGCGATTATTGCCAACCTTGCCATCTTTCGCATCGGTGCCGTAACCGTACAGAACAACCCACTTTATACGGAACGTGAACTGGCCTACCAGTTGAATGACTCGGATGCCAGGATCGTAATCACTCTGGCACTGTTAATACCACGAATGGAAAAGATAAAACCCGAAACCAAGATAGAGAAGATTGTAGGATGTCACGTACACACATATCTTCCTTTTCCTAAAAAACAGCTTTTCCCTTTTATCAAAAAGGATATGTATAAAAAGATCGTTCCGACTAAAGACATAAAGGTCTTTAACGATCTCATCGGTCACTATTCTTCGGCGCCGGTGAAAGACTGCAGCAAATGGGATGAACCGGGGGCGCTTCTTTACACTGGCGGCACTACAGGTTTTAGTAAGGGGGTAATGCTAAGCCACGCAAATCTGAGCTGCAACGTTCAGCAGCTTGATGCCTGGTTCTCCGATCTAAGGCCCGGTGAAGACAAACTCGTTGGTAATTTACCCGTATTTCACAGTGCAGGTTTTACGGGTATTCAGAATTTTATTATATGGCAGGCCTTGGAGAATATTCTTGTCCCCCGGCCGGAGCCTAATATTCATATTGAAATCCTCAAGAAGTACAGGCCTACAATCCTGCCCGGCGTTCCCACAATCTATATCGGCTTGCTGGCTAATCCGGATTTTGGCAAGTTGGACCTTTCGTTTATAAAAGGTTTTTTTTCAGGGGCGGCACCCCTGGCATCAGACACGATCAGGGATTTGAAGGATTGTACTGGTGCGATGATGTGCGAAGCCTATGGATTAACCGAAACCGCACCCTTTGTCACTGTTAATCCCTGGGGCGGAACTGTCAAACCAGGAACCGTCGGCGTTCCCTTGCCAGATACAGATATCAGAATTGTAGACGTCAATGACATAGAAAAAGAACTCCCGCTCGGCGAAGTCGGTGAGATCGTCATCAAGGGGCCGCAAATCATGATGGGTTACTATAAAAATCCAGAGGAAACCGCGAAAGTTATCAAGGATGGATGGGTTTATTCCGGTGATATTGGTTGCTTTGATGAAGACGGTTATCTCAAGATTGTCGATCGCAAGAAAGACATGATCATTGCAGGGGGCTATAATATTTATCCGGTTGAGCTAGACGATGTTCTTTTCGATCACCCTAAGATACTGGAAGCCTGCACCCTCGGTGTCCATGACGGCTACCGGGGTGAGACGGTCAAGGCTTTTGTGGTCGTCAAAAAAGGCGAAACCCTTACCGAGGGAGAAATCATCACTTACTGCAGAGAGAATCTTGCGCCTTACAAGGTCCCCAAACTAATAGAGTTCATCGACGAGCTTCCCAAAAGCGCCATCGGCAAGGTGCTGCGGCGCAAACTGAAAGAAATGGAGGAAGCCAGGTGCGTAAAAAATATCGCCTGAATACCTACCGGCTATGAAAAAAAGACCGCATCAGAGAATCATTGGCTGGAAGAATCTTTAAAGCCAATGCCTCCCCGTGTCACGAATTGGGGAAGTATTTTCGGTAAGTTGGTTACCTTCGAAAGGTGTTATCGAAAAGAAACGTATGATTTGGGTCAATCTTGATCCTCGATTAAAAAAGGACGTCCGGGAAAAACGCACCATTTGCTTGGATAAAAAAAGCGATAGTGAAATATCTATATTAATTTGATACTGAGATCTTGCTGAGAGATTTGTATTTGATATGATTTGTAAAAACTGAAATTCGATCTTACATCCCAAAATTTTAGTTCAGACTAAATCTGACATTATTCAGATATCTATTAATGATTATAAAGTCAGTTCTTTTTCAGATATATCTTTGGAACACAGAATATTTTCGCATGGTCGGATCTTTGTTTTAATAGTAGAAATCGCCTAAACTATAGTTTGGTGATAGGGTATTCTGGTATCACAGAAAAATCAATCGCTTGATAGTTTGACGTCATTGCAACGACCAAAAATTTCTAAAGTTAGTGAATAGTTTCGAAACTTAAATTCTACACTTTCTTTCTATCCAACACACTTCTAATTTTAATTGCAAAATTTCGTTTATCGACTGGCTTTTCAACATATCCAGTAGCACCAATTTCCTCTGCTTTTTCTTCATCTATCTTTTCACTGAAGCCAGTACATAAAATAGTCGGTGTATCAGGGCGAATCTTCAGAATTTCTTCCACAAGGTGGTCTCCAGTCATTTGTGGCATGGTCATGTCGGTAATTACCAGATCAAATTGATAAGGATTAGCACGGAATAATTCCAAGGCTTCGACAGGATTCGTTTGAGTCACAACCTGATACCCCAATCGTTCCAGTCTATAACGACCGACATAGATTATCGACTTCTCATCATCAACAAAAAGGATCCTTTCATTTCCTTTAGGAAGTTCTTCATCAGTTTCAGTTTCTATCACTGCTTCTTCTTCCATTACAGGAAAATAAATATAAAAAGTGGTCCCTTTCCCGAGTTCGCTCTCAACTGAAATCCTACCCCCATAGTTTTTAACAATTCCGTGCACCACGGATAAGCCCATGCCCGTGCCTTTTCCAATTTCTTTTGTTGTAAAATAGGGATCAAAGATTTTATCCTTGAGTTCAGGGTTTATTCCTTGACCTGTATCGCTAACTGTTAATTTAACATAAGTACCGGGGATCAAGTCAGGGTGAAGCGCATCTAGATCTTCTTCAAAAAGAACATTCTCTATGTCAATCCCCAAAATTCCCCCTGTATCTTGCATGGCATGAGAGGCATAGGTGCATAAGTTGATCATAATTTGATGGATTTGGGTTGGATCAGCGAAAATGGTATCAGATGTATCTGTTATGTTCTGATGAATATCAATATTTTTTGGAATGATTGCTCTTAAAAGCTTGATAGAGTCTTTGACGACAGGGATAAGTTTTATCGATTTTTGTTTCAAGTCAGTTTTCCGAGCAAAACTGAGGAGTTGTTTTACAACATCTTTGGCTCGAAGACAGGCTGTTCGAATTTCTTCAAGATTAATATGAACCCTATCCCGTTCAGAAATATCATCCAATGCAAGTTCGGCATTGCCAACAATGATTCCAAGGATGTTATTAAAATCATGGGCGATGCCTCCGGCTAGTGTACCAATTGATTCCATTTTCTGTGCTTGTTGTAGTTGGGCTTCAAGTTTCTTTTGTTCAGTGATGTCTCTTAGATTTATGACACTACCAATGGGCTTACCATTTTGATCCTTATAAATGGCTCCGCTGATACTCACTGGAATAATTTCACCGTTTTTATTATATCGGTGAGTTTCAATGCCAGAAAATCTTTTTCCTGAAAGCACTTTCTCAATCATCATTTTCGTTTCTCGCCATGATTCTTCAGGCACAAAAACATCCATTTTATTCCCCAAACATTCCTCCAGGGTCCATCCGAAGACACGTGTAAAAGCAGGGTTGAAATAGATTACTTTGCCTTCTATGTCATAGACGACCACCGGGTCTGGATTTGCTTCCAGAACTGTTCGATATTTCTCCTCACTTTCCTGCAGTGCTTCCTCTGCCTGCTTGAGTTCGGTGATATCAAGTGCCGTAAAGGTTACACCGATCGACAAATCATTAGGGTCGATAGGAGTCGAACTTAAAAGCACATCAATTATTTTTCCGTCTTTGCACTGCCAGCGTGTTTCAACCGTCCCAGTTCTTCGTTCACTGATCTGTTCGTATTTCTCACGTCCTACATATTCAAAGTCTTTATCAGTAGGGTATAATATTCTCGCATTTTTATCCAATAACTCTTTGCGGGAATAGCCAAGCATTTCACATAACCGATCATTGACTTGCTTGATAACTCTATCACATACCAAGCCAATACCTGTTGGTGCAGCTCGAAAGATGCTTCTTAAAGTGGCTTCTCTCTCCCGCAATGCCTCCTCTGTTCGCTTGCGTTCGGTAATATCTCGGATAAATGCTAATACGGCCGGTTTCCCATGGTACGTTATGATTCCAGAATTTGTCTCGATATCTAATTTTCTCCCTTCTTTATGAAGGGCTTGCATTTCATAAATGTTTGGAACATCCTCCTCTTTCATACGTCTTTCATGCAATTCTTTAATTCTTTTACGATCATCAGGAAAAACATAATCTAAAAATGGAGTATCACACATCTTATCAACATTGTAACCAAACAGATCAACTATGCGGTTGTTGACAAATTTCACAATTCCATCCTGAACAATAATAACTCCATCATTGGCTCGTTCAATTAGACTGCGATATTTTTCCTCACTCTCTCTTAAAGCATCCTCTGCTTGCTTTCTCTCGGTGATGTTGCGTGTGACGCCAATAATTCCGATGGGTTCACCGTCCTTGTTTCGTAAGAAAGACATTTTAGCCTCGGTCCAAATGGTCGAACCGCCTTTGCAATTGACCTCAACCTCAATGGTTCGAGATCTATTCATATTTTTCTGCTTATCCTTTTCTATCTCGAGTTCTTCTGCAAAAACCTCTCCGACATGTTTAAGTGAATCAGGCGTCCAATTCTCTTCGAGGGTTCTGGCTTTTGCCTCTTCAACGGTATAGCCCTGCTGATCCATAACTGATGGGCTGATGTAAGTAAGATTTAAATTCATATCTCTTACCCAGATGACATCGGTAACGTTGTCAGCAAGCAGCCTATAACGTTCTTCACTCTCCCGCAGTTTTTGGAGCGCCACCGCCATATCTGCGCGAGTCGCCTCGTCAGATAACAGTAGGCTTTCTATTTCCATTTCTATCGAGCGTTTCGAAGGCAATACTTCAAACTCATCAAAATCATCCCCTTTTGCAATAAATGCGGTTTGTTTGGCCCAACAATTAGTTTTAAACAACTTCGAACAGTAGCCAGCCATTTTTCCGGCCAACATACCGCTATTCCAGCACACGCCTAAAGATTTCTGATAACGCCCCTCCCAGCTGTTCTTAACTCGGAATTGACATTTCTTTTTATTTTCATCGAACGATATAAGTTCCCAATCTCCCCAGCCTGCCACAGCTGCAATATTAGCAATAGCCTTAAAACCGTCCTGAAAATCTGAATATTGGGAAATTACCTTCCAATCTTCATCAACGCTTTTACGACCCTCACTCTGCAGAGCCAGGCCAAAACGTTCAGTTCCAACCATTGACTGAACACCTGACATTAGGCCTGCAAGAGTCGTATCAACCCACATCAGGACAACAGGCAGGTTCTCAAAGTTGCATGTTCCTTGCTTAACATTCCATTCGATATTTATATCAGAGACTTGAATTTGCTCGGATTTGGAAAAAATGTCTTTTTCTAATTCTTCGTAATTTGGTTTTTTTGCCATTAGTAAATCCCCTGTTTTATTCGAAAGAAAAGGAATCCATTAAACGTCTTATAATCAATGATTTTTATAGCATTTTTGGCACTTTCAATTTATAGAAACACTCTGTCGCCTATTTTCAAAGCAGAATCTATGCCAAAATATGACAGACTAATAATTATCATTTATTTAAGATAGTTAAAAATGATATCATTGGGTTTTGAAAGGATAAAATTACAAAGTTTTGGCGTCAAATTACTATTATGTCAGAATTTTGACTCTTTTTTGGAAGATCGGAAAAGGATTTGCCCTATCGCGAAAATGAAAAGACAGAGCCAAATTAATGACCCTGTCTTCATTTTTAACGCTTATGTCAGAAAGCTAGGGTATCTGCTTCTGATTCTGCGGCAAGATGTTCTTTCCATCTCTTCTTGCCCCAGAGATCAGGAACAGTTTCTTCAACCTCTACAATTGTCTCCAAGCTTATGGCAAATTTATTAAAGATCTCTCTCAATTCTTCTTCGGAAGAAGCTAGCCAAATGCAATAGCGCACACCTTTTTCTTTATTATAATAAGTCCGTAACCATTTAGCCTCTTCAACATTCGCTAATTTTCTCCAGTTTTCTTCTACTTTTTCCCAACTAATTTCTGGAGCATCGTGATAAACAATAAATTTTGTTATTTTGGTCATTTTCAATCCTCCTTAATCATGGATATTAATTCTTTTTAGGAATAAAGTACGGGTCTTGTGTTGTTGGTTTAATAGATTCCGCTCCGCCAAAGAAGATCAGCTTTCATTGCCTTCAACATAAATTGGTTCTCCAAGTCCCTTGAAGTTAAAATTGTAGAACACATGATGTCCATTATAGTCGAGAACTCGTAAATCGTCCGTCTGGCGAAGATCTCCCAGGATCACATTATATTTCAGTCCGTATTTTTTCTTTACCTCTTCTTCAGAAACCTCAAAAGCAATGAATTTCTTAATCCCTTTTGCAGAGAGCTTCTCAACCAGATTGGGATCATTAAGAGCCTCATACGCGGTCAAAATCAGAATGGGGCCTGTGCCCGTAAAAAAGACGCCTGCTTTCATGGCATACCTCCTTTCTTTTTAATTCAAAGCGTTTTAGGAAAACTCCTCTTCATAGCCTTCCACTACATTGGCATTTAATTATGTTATTACTTAGATTGCATTGTGGTCATTTCATTGAGCGGCATAAGTGTATTTGGTAAATGAAATGTTATTCCCCTCAACAGAACGAATAACGTTCTGTGAGGAGTAAGGTATGCACATTTTGAGGGGTTTCTCCATGGAATAACCTCCTGGATAGAGATGATATGTTTTGAGTGATAAATCATTCGATAATGAGTTTCCAAATATGAGTGAGTTCTGCAAGCCAAGAGATGATTTGGTATGATAGCTAATGCGATACAGAAATTAGGTGCCCAAGAAATGTTTAAATTGAAATAAGAGAAGGCTGCTGTTACAGTAACTCCTGCTATTCTACTTATCTTCAACTATATCCCAATTTGACTCAAAAGTATTATCATGGAGCGTATATGCATATCCGAACATCTTTCCGATTCCTGGCAGTACACCTTTTTGCACTTTCCAGTAGGCAAGATAAAT
>JAFDCA010000351.1 GCA_019313025.1 Deltaproteobacteria bacterium | reverse complement strand
ACCGGTCCGGCCAGGGGTCCCCGGCCGGCTTCATCAATACCTGCAATTCTTGAAAAGCCTTTTTGGAAAGCTTTTTTTTCGAATAACCACAGGTCTGGTTCCATAAGTTCTCAGCAGATAAAAACTTGAATATATTAACAATTAATTGAGGGTTGGGGATTATCGCTTGTAAGAACTTGATTATCCATAGAGCTAATTAGTGCCTCTTTAGGATAAGGAAAGACACCACTAAAGTGTCCAATTCATAAATGAGAATTTTTCTTGCTGGGCAAGGCCGCACAAGGGTTATCGGTGAGGCGTACAATGAGTACTCCGCAGCCGGAAAGCCGCGGAGAACGAAGGCCAGCGGAAAAAAGACCATTTATGGATGGACACTAATTGATGCGACGCTCCTTTATCCTAGCTGCTTTTCCCCTTAACTTGCGCAGATAATATATTTTTGACCGGCGCACACGTCCATGCGAAACGACTTCAATTTTATCAATCACAGGGGAATGCAGCGGGAAAATTCTTTCAACCCCTATACCGTATGAAACTTTTCGAACAGTAAATGTGGCATGGACTCCGCCGCCCCGTTTGCTGATCACAATGCCTTGAAAAGCCTGGATACGTTCCTTTTCGCCTTCTGTTATCTTTACATGAACATTAACGGTATCTCCTGCGGCAAAGCTGGGCAAATCAAGCCGCATCATTTCTCTTTGTAGCTGATCTAATTTTTCCATATTTATCTCCCAAACAATATATTAATTGAATTTCTATTCTATTTTATTCTTTTTTCCCAAAAACCCTGTCGAGAATAATCGCTGCAGCGGACCTTACAGATAGATGGTTGTAATCTGTATTCCCTAAAACTGGATCAAGAACGTAGTCGGCCTCCATCATAATATTTTCTGAAAGCCCCCATCCGGTACCCAATATTAAAAGATACAATGACCCATCATGCAACATTTCATGAAACCGTTTAAAACTTATATTACGTAGGCTGGGACCGGCGCTGGTTACAACAGTTTTCGGCGAATTTCCGCCATTTTTACGTATATGCTCTAAAACCTCGTTCAGGGAATTTTTAATAACGATTAGTTTCAGCGCTTCTTTTCGTTTTGGATTATATGTCGCGCCTGTTCCTTCTAACCAATGCGAAACAATTTTTTCAGCCAGTTCTTTTTGGTCGGAAAGCGGTGTTACCACATAAAATGACCGTACGCCATATGTTTTTGCCGATCTCGATATATCATGCAAATCAAGGTTCGTTATCGCAGATGCGATAATTTCGCCATGCTTATTGACCACCGGATAGTGCACCAGGGCCATATAAAGATTGGTTGTGTATGATTTTTTCAATATCAACACACCATTTTTTCAGAATTTCAATCTCTCGTTTGCTCAAGGCTCTGTTTTCCAATAAATCCGGCCTTCTCAGAAATGTCCGAATCAGCGATGTTTCAAGCCTCCATTGCTCAATTTTTTTGTGGTCTCCCGACAATAGAATATCGGGGACATCATGTCCTTCAAAGCTTCTGGGCCGAGTATATTGTGCGTAGTCTAAAACGCTACCTGAGAACGAATCCTTTTCAGCAGATTCTCTTCCACCGAGTATACCGGGAATCAGCCGGGTAACTGCATCGATAATCACCATGGCAGCCAGTTCGCCCCCGGTAAGGACATAATCACCGATGGAAATTTCATCATCTACCAAGTCGAAACAAATACGTTCATCTACACCCTCGTAACGGCCACAGATGAGAATAAGTCCATCCGACGACGATAATTCATGAGCGACTCTCGAATCAAAACGCCGTCCCTGGGGTGTTAGCAAAATCTTCTTTCCTAAAGGTGCTTTCTTCGTTGCTGACCGGATGGCAGCTGCAAGCGGTTCGGGCTTCATGACCATTCCACAACCTCCGCCATAGGGTCTGTCATCCGTCACACGGTGTTTTCCTTCAGCAAAATCTCTAATATCTAGGGCGGATACCCGAATTTTATTTTGGCTTATTGCTCTTCTGATAATTCCGTGTTCCC
Source organism: Deltaproteobacteria bacterium (assembly GCA_019313025.1). Next base: position 3,980 of record JAFDCA010000351.1, on the reverse strand, counting down.
AAAAAGGATTCAACATTTCCGGGAAGATCGTAAGGACTATGAAATTCATCCCTTTCTTATGCCTGTTATCCACACGCAGATATGATTAAAAAAATAAATGTTACATCTCAATTGAGGTCACAGCCCTTCAGGCAAGTCCACACGCATGGTTTTGTTCTCGAAATCTATTTCTAACACCACCGATTCAATAGCCGGAATCAGTATTTCAGCACGATCGGATTTGGTTGTATCTTTGACGATATAAACATCGTTGCTACCCGTCGGCATAATCGATTCAACACGGCCGATGTATTGATTATCGGTTGTAAAAACGGAGAGTCCGATAATGTCTACCCAGTAATAGACGCCTTCTTCGAGTTCAGGAAGAGCGATCCGTTCAATGAAGAGCTCAGCCCCGATCAGGGTTTCGGCTGTGTTACGGTCCTCAATACCCTTAAATGATAAAAGGATGGATTTGCCGTGAGGTTTGGCCCATTTTATAGCAAAATGTTTTTCTATTTTTCCGGCATGGATGGCAAGGATCAAACTATCTGGCTTGAAAACGGACACGGATTCAGCGTAAGAATGGACTTTAAGGTTCCCTTTTACGCCGTGAGCGCCAACGATTTTGCCAACAGGAAGAAACCCATCTTTTCCCACAATACTATTCGATAATTTCAAGAACCGATCGTTTTTTTAATTTTGCAGAAGCAGCGCTTAATATGGTCCGCATGGCCCGTGCCGTTCGACCCTGTTTCCCAATCACTTTCCCCAGATCCTCTTTAGCCACTTTGAGCTCTAATACCGAGGTCTGGTTACCTTCTACCTCTGAAACTTCAACCAGTTCTGGATTGTCCACCAACGCCTGAGCAATATATTTGATCAGCTCTTTCATAGCTCCATCTCCTTTGTTGGCTTATGAGCGTTAGAGGTAAAGATACTATGTAAGTTTAGCAAAAAAACCTTCTTTTTTCAAAAGGCTTTTTACAGTGTCTGTAAGAATTGCACCCTGATCGATCCAGTACTTAATTCTATCCTGTTTTAAATCGACTTTCGCCGAATCTAACAACGGATTGTATGTGCCGACATTTTCCAGGAATCTACCATCACGAGGGGATTTGTTGTCAGCAACAACAATCCGATAAAAGGGTCTTTTTTTTGCGCCGTGCCTGGCCAACCTAATTTTAACTGACATATATGTTTCTCCTTCAAAACGACGGCATGCCCGCGCCAAACCCGCGCATGCCACCTTTGTTTATCTTTTTAATCATTTTTATAACCTGATTATAATTCTTAAGCAATTTATTTATATCCTGTACACTGGTTCCGCTTCCTTTGGCAATTCTTTTGCGGCGGCTTCCCTTGATTAACGTATGCTGACGCCGTTCCTGTGGTGTCATGGAATTAATAATCGCTTCGATTTTGATAAGTTCCTTATCGTCAACTTCTAAATTTTTGAGTTGCTTCATCTTGTTCATGCCGGGAATCATTTTAATTATTTCCGACATGGAACCCATTTTCCTGACCTGTACCATTTGATCACGAAAATCTTCCAGTGTAAACGCATTTTTTCTTAGCTTTTTTTCGAGTTCGGCGGCTTTCTTTTCGTCTACGACAGCCTGAGCCTTTTCTATGATGGTAAGAACGTCACCCATTCCAAGAATTCTTGAAGACATTCTATCCGGGTGAAACGGCTCCAGATCACCGAGTTTCTCACCGACACCGACAAATTTTATGGGTTTGTTGGTTATGGATTTGATGGATAAAGCTGCTCCGCCACGCGCATCACCATCCATTTTCGTTAGCACAACACCACCAATATCAAGGGAATCGTTGAATGACTTGGCGATATTTACAGCATCCTGACCTGTCATGGCGTCGGCCACGAGGAGAATATCAGCGGGTTTTACCGAATCTTTGATATTGCATAGCTCCTCCATCAACACGTCATCGATATGCAAACGGCCGGCGGTATCAATCAATAGCGTATCGCATCCTGTTCGATGTGCCGTCGTTCTGGCTTCCTGGCAAATTTGTACCGGATTCATTTCCAAACGGGAAGGAAATATCGGAACAGACAATTGCCCACCCAGCTTATTTAACTGATCAATGGCGGCCGGGCGGTAAACATCTGCCGGAACCAGATAGGGTTTTCTACCCTTTTTTCGCAAAAAAACGGCGAGCTTACCGGCTGTTGTTGTTTTACCGGATCCCTGCAACCCTACCAACATTATCGATACAGGTACAGGACCTGAGAGGTTCAAGTCTTCGAGCCTACCTCCCATCAGCTCTGTCAGCTCATCGTTAACTATTTTTATAACCTGCTGACCGGGAGTCAGACTTGACATGACCTCCCGACCGAGTGCACGCTCCTTAATCCCGCTGATAAAACTTTTTACGACCTTGAAGTGCACATCGGCCTCAAGAAGCGCCATTCTGACTTCTCGAAGTCCTTCTTCGATATTTTTTTCCGTTAATTTGCCGTGCCCCTTGAGCTTTTTGAATACGGCATTCAGCTTGTCGCTTAAATTTTCAAACATAAAAGTAACAATAAAATCTGATTTTTAAAATCCTTGAATGTAATCGTAAAATAATGCTATGTCAAGATTTATTAAAATAATCTCATTATTTTAAATCGTGTCATACGAGTAAGCAATATGTTACCCAAAACAGACATCAAAGAACTCTCAAGAGATGATCTTATTTTATGGCTTAAGGACCAAGATATCAAGTCTTATCGAGCCAATCAGATCCTAAAATGGATCTATCTTCGACAGGCAGATACATTTGAAGTGATGACCGATATTAAAATAGAGATCAGAAACCAACTTTCACAACATTTTTCTATCCATCGGCTTGAAAAGACACGTGTCGAAACATCACAGGATGGTACGAAAAAATATCTTTTTAAGCTCAGTGATGGCAAATATATTGAAAGTGTGCTCATTCCGGAAAAGGATCATTATACACTTTGCATATCAAGCCAGGTCGGCTGTGCACAAGGCTGTCTGTTTTGCCTGACTGCAAAAGGAGGATTTATAAGAAATCTCACAAAAGGCGAGATCATTGCTCAAGTCCGCGATGTTGCATACGATATCGGGAGCTCAAAACGTCTCACCAATATCGTAATGATGGGGATGGGGGAGCCTTTAGCCAATTTTTCCAATGTTGTTAATGCAATTAATATTATTACCGACAGCGACATCGGGCTTGGATTTTCAAGTCGAAGGGTGACCGTTTCCACATCAGGGCTTGTTTCAAAACTTTCCGATTTGGGGCGTGAAACATCCGCCAATCTGGCAATATCACTAAACGCCACAGAAAACAAAACCCGCAACATGCTGATGCCCATCAATCGAAAATACCCTATGGAAAGCCTTCTTAAGGCCTGTGCCAAGTATCCTCTAATGCCCCGCCGAAGAATCACGTTTGAATATATTCTGATAAAAGGAATCAATGATTCTGAAGAAGATGCAAAACGCCTGGTCAAGTTGTTAAGACCCATACGGGCCAAAATCAATCTCATTCCCTTTAACACTTACCAAGGGAGTCAATTTGAGCGTCCCGATGAATCGGTAGTCCTTAAATTCAAAGAAATTTTAAGCAAAAACAATTATACGACCATCGTTCGTCACAGCAAGGGGCAAGACATTTCCGCAGCCTGCGGACAGCTCAGTGAGAATCTGATATTACCTAAAGTGAATACTTCAAATAGTGACAATAACACTTAAAATTAATCATTATAAATAAATATACATCGCTAAATCGCCAATAAGTCTTATCTAACAGGTGAATGTATGTTTGTAAGAAATTGTCACCATTTGAAACCCTTCGGGATTGACGACTTTATCGGATCTGCGGTGTTGGAGGGCGCTTGCGGCAGCCGACACCAGCGTCACCCTCTATGCCTTTCAGCTCCCCGAAAACCGGGATCTTACGACCGGCAAACTCCACCATCATTCTATTTAGGTATATAGCTATTGTCAGAATAACATTCCGTT
>JAFDCA010000350.1 GCA_019313025.1 Deltaproteobacteria bacterium | reverse complement strand
CAAGAAAGCCCCTGGTTCCCGCAAACAGAATAGACACCTGTTTTTCCATGGGCAGCGGCTGATACTGAGGTTGTTTTAAGATTTCCACCAGTCGTTCACCCCGGGTCAACTGTTGCTGGGTTGACTTGTCGAGATCGCTTCCAAAAGCGGCAAACGCCTCCAGCTCACGGTACTGGGCCATATCGAGCCGCAATGTACCGGCCACCTGTTTCATGGCCTTCACCTGTGCAGAACCACCGACGCGTGAAACAGACAGTCCCACATTGATCGCCGGTCGAACACCGGCAAAAAACAGGCCGGGTTCAAGGTATATCTGCCCATCGGTAATGGAAATAACGTTGGTGGGAATATAGGCGGAAACGTCACCGGCCTGGGTTTCAATAATCGGAAGTGCGGTCAAGGAGCCGGCGCCAAGTTCATCGTTCATTTTGGCAGCCCGCTCAAGCAAACGAGAGTGGTTGTAGAAAATGTCACCCGGATAGGCCTCGCGTCCCGGCGGACGTCTTAAAAGAAGAGAAACCTGGCGATAGGCTGCAGCCTGCTTGGAAAGGTCGTCATAGATAATCAAAGCGTGCATTTTTTTGTCCCTGAAATATTCGCCCATGGCGCAACCAGCATAGGGAGCGATATACTGCAACGTGGCCGGATCACTGGCGCATGCCGCAACAATGGTGGTGTATTCCATGGCGCCATGTTTTTCCAGAATCGCATGGACCTGAGCCACCGTCGATTTTTTCTGACCACACGCCACGTAAATACAATAAATGTCCGTATCCTTCTGAGCGAGAATGGCATCAACAGCCACAGCGGTTTTGCCGATCTGACGGTCGCCGATAATCAGTTCGCGCTGCCCGCGTCCTACCGGTGTCATGGCATCGACGGCCTTTAGACCGGTATAACAGGGTTCGTGTACGCTTTTTCGATCAATAACGCCTGGTGCCACCATCTCCACCCTGCTGAATTCTTTGGTCTCAATCGGTCCTTTTCCGTCTAAGGGTTCGCCAACCGCCGAAAGCACTCGGCCAAGCACGGCTTCACCCACGGGAACTTGGGCGATTCTGCGTGTACGTTTGACAATATCTACCTCTTTGATGTGAATGTCCTCGCCCATGATGGCAACACCCACGTTATCTTCTTCGAGGTTCAGCACAAGACCGAGAATGCCGCCCGGAAATTCAACAAGTTCCAGTGCCATGACTGCCTCTAATCCGTAAACCCTAGCGATACCGTCACCTACCGACAAGACCGTCCCGGTTTCACTTAACTCTACTTTCTTGTCGTAATCCGTAATCTGCTCTTTAATGATCTGACTTATTTCTTCAGCTCTTAATTCCATTATATGCTCTCACCCCTTTTTAATGATTCTCTCATATTGAGTAATTGTGATTTGATACTGCCGTCCAGAACCAGATCTCCTATTCTTGAAACAATCCCACCGATAAGGCTGGTATCTTGTTCCACTTGAAGGATAATATCTTTACCTGTCCTTTTGGACAGAGTTGTACGGATCTTTTCAACGGTCTCGGATGAAAGTTCTGAAGCCGAAACCAAACTGGCCCGTAAAACACCTTTTAGCTCGTCTGCCAGTTTCTGATAAAAATTATTGATGTCACTTAGAAAATCAAAGCGCCCCTTATCAAACAACAACAGCAGAAACGATGCAACGACTTTGGAGGCACCTACTTTATTAATAACGGTCTCTAAAACTTTTTTACGACCGGAAGCAGCATAAATGGGATTGCAAATCGCCTCTTCAAGCTCTTTTTCCTTGGCCATCAGTTTGGCAAATCCATCAAGTTCTTTTCCGTAAGTTTCAGCTTGGCCGTCCTCTTTACCGATAATCAAAAGTGCCTTGGCATATCGCCGTGCTATGGTTAAATTTTTCACTATGCCACCACCTTCTCTAAATATTCATCCACCAGTTTTTCCTGATCTTTGGCCGTAATTTTAGTTTTTAGGATCTCTTCTGACTTTTGCAGCGCCTTTTCCATGATCTCTCGCTGAAGTTCTAATTTGGCCTTTTTGAACTCATGATCTATGTTGCGACGGGCTTGCTCTTCCAATTTTTCAGCGGCTTTTTTCGCTTCATCGATGATTCTCGCTTTTGCCTCATTCCCCTGACGGATATAATCTTCGACGAGTTTTTCTGTCTCCTGTTCCAGTCTGGAAAATTTTTCGGTGTATTTCGCAAGCTGTTTTTCGGCCGCCTTTTTCTTCTCTTCGAGTTCGCTGAGCTGTTCTTTGATGCCGCTAATTCTCGAATTTAGTGCCTGAGATGCCGGCTTTCGCATAAGAAGGAAAAGACCGATGGCCAAAACTCCAAAATTCATGACCTTGTAAGTATCCGTTGCCACCCATCCTTTGGACTTGGCTTCGTTACCCGATGATTCCTCTGATGATGCAAAAGACAATCCAATAAAACAGAAGAAAAGCATCGTCATTATAACCATCATGATCGATCCTTTTTTAAAGATCCGTCGCATTAGGTTATTTTTAGGCCATTTTTTACAATTCATGTCCATTAAACAGCCCTCCCCAAAATTTTTTCACTTATGGCTTTTGCAAAAGTATCAATTTCTTTATTAAGAGACTGTCGAACATTCTGTGCATCTTTTGCAATTTTATCTCGAACTTCAGAAAGATTTGCCTGAGCCTTTTGATTAATTTGTTCTATGATCTTTTTTTCTTCCTCAGCCCCCTCTTTTAACAAGGCTTCTTTTTCATTTAATCCCCTCGCTCTGGCCTCTTTAATACCTGAAAGGAATGCCTCATCCTTACCTGCTGCGTCTTCATTCAGCTTTTCGATATTCTGCTCAAAACTGGTAATTTTTTCCTTTCTCTCAATGAGTATTTTCCGAATCGGCCGGTATAGAATGATGTTTAGTATCCATATGATAATGAGAAAATTGGCGATCTGTACAAAGAGCGACACATCAGGAATGACCGATATTGACGCGCCGAAAGCAGTCCCTGCAAACGACACAGAGGATAGGGCTAAAAACAGAATGAAAACGATATAATTTTTCAGGTTTAAACCGGAAATTTTCATATAAAGATCCTCCATCACCAAAACACGCAATCCAACTTTTTTTAATCGGAATTTTTTAAGAGAATTCTGTCCACTTATGTTTTTAACACGGCGGTCTATAGCATCAGCCATAAATGTTGTCAAAGGTTTTTTTTAATTTTCGACAGGCTTTTAGGGGGAATGAAAGTTTTTCATATAATTATGTTTTCGTTTCAATAAAATTGTTCACACTTTCATGGAACATTTTCCATTAAATATGACTCCCTTTTCTATAAGAACCGCCTGAGACTGAATGTCTCCTTCAATACGTCCCGGCGGATAAACTTCAATTCTTTTTCCGGCATTGATCTTACCGTTCACCCTGCCCATTATGACGGCAACGTTAACCCTGATCTCCCCGTTAACAGTCGCCGTCTCTCCGACAATCAGCTTGCCGTGAGTGCTATTAATTTTTCCAATAACATTCCCTTCTATCCGAACCGTACTTTCAAAATCGACGGTCCCTTCGATGGTGGTGCCCGGTCCAAGCAACATGGTTATCGTGTCAGGTTTTTTTGTTTTTATCATACTCTCTCCCGAACTATAAAAATAATTATTATTTCAAATAGTTAACGCTGATTATTCATGTGAGTGATGCATTTTGCGGTTATTCAACTAGGAAGTGTCTCATACTGATGTTCAGCAAAAGACCGACACAAATCATTGTGGTAATGACCGATGAACCCCCATAACTGATAAACGGAAGCGTCACGCCGACAATCGGCATCAGTCCCATTGTCATAGCGATATTGATAAATACCTGCCAAAAGATCATTGCGGTAATCCCGACGGCAATAATGGTACCAAAGGGTTCTCGGCACCGATACGCTATGTTTAATCCCCAAATGATAAACATCAAAAAAAGACCTAAAAGGATAAAACCACCGATAAATCCCCATTCCTCGGCTAAAACAGAAAAAATAAAATCCGTGTGCTGTTCAGGCAAAAAGGCGAGTGCATTTTGAGTTCCTTTTAAAAACCCCTTGCCGGAAATCATACCCGAGCCGATGGCAATTTTAGATTGTATAACGTGATAACCGGCACCCAGAGGATCACGATCCGGATTTAAAAATGTCAATATTCGCCGCTTTTGATATCCTTTCAAGAAAAACCAAACCAACGGAACGGTTATGGTACATGAAGTGATGATACATAAAAGCGATCGTCTTTCAATTTTCACAAAAACGGTCATTGAACCGGCAATTAAAAGCACGATCATGCCTGTACCCAAATCCGGTTGTTTAACAATTAAAATAAAAGGAACTATCGCCAACACAAAGGGCGTAAACAATTCACGCAAATTGAGACCTCCGATATTGGCAAGCTTGGAATAATACCTTGCCAGAATGATGATAACAGCGATTTTGGCAAGTTCCGATGGTTGAATTGAAACGGGTCCCATCACAATCCAGCGCCGTGCTCCAGCCACGTATTTTCCGAACAGTAATACATATAATAAAAGAAACATAATCATTGCATAAATAATAGGGGCCCATCGATCCAACAACTTGTAATTAAAAAAAAGAGAAAAAATCATTGCTGCCAGTCCGATGCAATACCAGACCAATTGCTTAAAATAGAGTATTTTTTGCGGTCCTGCCGTTGATGATGTAACTGCACTATAGAGCGTTAACAGTCCCAGGCATACAATTAAGAATGTCAGGCCCAGCAGGCCCCAGTCAAAATGTTTTACAAATCTGCGATCGATCATTGTTGTGTTCTACTGGTTTTCGGCGACTTTCAGTTCGCCGGGCTTTGAGTTTTCATCATACCCAAAAAATGTTTTAATGACTTCCCGAGCAATGGGCGCCGCCGCGCTTGATCCATGGCTACCGTGCTCCACAATGACAGAAACTGCTATTTTGGGATCAGCAGATGGTGCATAAGCAATAAACCATGCATGTGATTTGAAACGGTGTGCCAGTTCTTCTTCGGACAGACCGCGTTCTTTACTGCGCCCAACCACCTGGGCCGTCCCTGTTTTACCACTAATATCGAGACCCTCAACACGGGCAAGCCATGCAGTCCCTTTTGGATTGTTAACAACCTCTTTGAGGCCCTCTTTTATAATTTCCAATGTTTTTTTACTAACAGGCAACTTACCGGCCAACTGTTTTTTCCTTTCAAGAATAACCGATCCTTCAGGTGAATAGACCGACTTGAGTATTAATGGCTTGTAAATATTCCCGCCATTTGCAACGGCTGATGCAAGAACAAGCATCTGCAAGGGTGTGGCGAGATCAAAGCCTTGTCCAATGGCCACCGAAAGCGTTTCTCCTCCCTGCCAGGCAACACCGGTACGACGCTTTTTCCATTCTGCCGTCGGAATGAGCCCCGCTGCTTCGTGATCCAGGTCAATCCCGGTAGGCGATCCCAAACCGGAAGCAATGGCATACATTGACAAACGATCTATACCCAGCTTCTGGCCGACTTGATAGAAATAGACGTCGCAGGATTCAGCCAGCGCTTTAATTATATTGACGTTGTCGTGACCTGCTGGTTTCCAGCATCTGTAAACGCGATTTCCAAATTTATAATATCCGGGGCAATAAAAGGTCGTTTTTTTATCGATGACGCTTTCCTCGAGGGCTGCAATTGCGGTAATGACTTTAAATGTAGATGCCGGAGGGTACTCACCATGGATAACTTTGTTTTCCAAAGGTCTTAACGGGTTGGAAACAAGGGCATCCCACTGGTCATGTGACATGCCGTCAACAAAAATATTCTGGTCAAACGAAGGAGAACTTGCCAGGGCAAGGATTTGACCTGTTTGAGGATCCATGGCCGCCACGGCGCCGGCAACCCCTTCTAACAGTGCCTCAGCCTTTTTCTGAACATTTAAATCGATTGTCAAATAAAGGTTCTGTCCCGGCTGGGGGTCGACTGTTTTTAAAATTCTGACCACTTGCCCCATGACATTGACTTCAACTTGTCGCCCCCCTCTTTTTCCCTGAAGAAAAGACTCAAATATTTTTTCAACGCCAAACTTTCCGATATAATCGCCAACCCTATATTCTTGATATTCCTCCGAATTAAGTTCGTCAGCGTTTATTTCGCTCAAATAGCCAATGAGATGGGCGGCCGTCTGCCTTTCTATGTAATGTCGGCGAGGTTTTACATCGACAACAACCCCTGGAAGATCGAATTTTCGCACTTCTATGGCAGCCAAAGCATCCCGCCCGATATCCTTTTTCAAGAGTATCGGTTTATAGGATGAAACCGTTTTCTCGTTTTCAATCTTTGACAACAGTTCTGATTCAGGAACATGAATATATTTAGATAATTTTTTGACAGTCTGCTCAATCGGTTTGGCATCTTTTAACACAATATTAAGATCGAAGGACGGCCGATTATCAACAAGCAGTTTCCCATTACGATCAAAAATCATTCCTCTGGATGGATCGGTACTTTGCAGGCGAATACAATTGTTTTCCGATAATCGCCTCAACTCTTCACCATGAATCACCTGAAGATAAAACAAGCGCATAAAAATCAGACAAAAGGTTCCCGCAACACAAAACGCGATTCGAACCAGTCGTTGTTTGTACCAATCCTGATCGGCCGTTTTTAAATATTTGGTCAACGTGTTCCTCGATGAAATGTTTTTGTTGAATTCTTTTGAGTGTCGATTATAGATTTACGGATGCACACTTTTTAATCTTTCTTAGCAAATATTTCTTTATTCCATCGATCCCACCGACGATGCGAATAATTAAAAAACATCAGAAAAAGCGGGCCGGTGAATATGGCCCATAAAACCTGCACGATAATCGTGCTCACCATTGCTTCAGAAACCCGTGAACTTCGTTCAAACATGGCAGTGGTCCCAATGAATATGGCATTCTCCATTAATACCCCCGCAGCAACAACAAATGGTAAAAGCAGGTTGTCACGGACATGCAGAAAGGTAATTGCCCATCGCACACCGATAAACAACCAGATATATGCTGTGATGTAAAGGCCGAAAGGCCCTCCGGAAATGATATCCATGAAAAAACCAAAAATAAAAATAATCACCATACTTTCACGAACGGAACGGAAGATACTCAAATAAATGACAAAGGGGGATAATAGATCATAAAATCTTTCAAACAAAGGCATATAAGGATATGTAAGCAATACGTCATTGCTGAGGCTCAAATTCTTTCTTTTTGGGGTTCATCACAATCAGAACCTCTTCAAGTTTTTCAAAATCAACATACGGTGTAACGGCCACTTCCTGAAATATCCCGGATTTTGGCTTGACGATGGCCGAAACATACCCTACGGCAAGCCCTTTTGGAAAAACACCATCCAACCCGGATGAAACGACGATATCACCTAATTCAATATCATGTTTACGCAATACATATTTAAAAAGACATTGTCCTGCTGCGCCTCCTTTGATGATACCCCGTGCTCTATCATTTTGTACCAATGCATCCACTGAGCTGTTATGATCGATAATCAACAACACCTTAGAATAATTGGCGGATACATCCGTAACTTGCCCCGCGATCCCTTTGGGAACCACCACAGCCATACCTGTTTCAATCCCGTCGTTTTTGCCTTTATCGACGATAACGGTTTTAAACCAAGGGGAAGGATCCTTGCCGATGACTTGGGCCGAAAGAACCTGATCTGTTATCGTCCGCTTAAAATCCAGTAAATTTCGAAGCCGGGCATTGGAAAGCGTAAGTTCTTTGAGTTGGATGTTGTTTTCAAACGCTTTGTTTAGCGCTTTCTTATAATTATCATTCTCTTTCGCAACATTAACCATAAAAAAATAATGTCGCCAAATATCTCTTACAAAACGGATAGAACTGGTGGAAGCCTTCTGAAAAGGGGCGATTAAAGAAATAGCGATTCGTCCGGGTCTGTAATAAGAAATATAACGACGATTGAAAACAGAAAGGAGTATGATATTGACGGCAATCAGAACGATCACGCCAATAATCATTACCATCTTCTTCGAAAACATGTATCTACGGGATTACAACTTGCTTGAGGATTTCAATGCTATCAAGAGCTGCACCAGAGCCAAGCGCCACTGTAAGTAATGGATCCTCGGTTATCGTTATGGGAAGGCTGGTTTCCTCCTTGAGAAGCTTGTCCAAATTCTTTAATAGTTCGCCGCCGCCTGTCAATACAATTCCTCGATCGACAATATCTGCAGCCAACTCAGGCGGTGTTTGTTCCAATGCTATTTTTACGGTTTCTACTATGGCATCTATCTGTTCTGAAATCGCCACTCGGATCTCTTCCGAATCGATGGCCAAAATCTTGGGAATTCCTGATGCAAGGTCTCTGCCTTTGACTTCTATTGTTTCAAGATCCTGGGGCTCAGGATATGCATTTCCGATGGTCGTTTTAATGATTTCTGCGGTCCTCTCACCGATCAATAGGTTATATTTCCGTTTGATATAATGAATAATGGCAGCATCCATTTTATTGCCCGCCACCCGAATGGACCGGCTGTAAACGATTCCTGCAAGAGATATGACCGCAACTTCCGTGGTGCCCCCACCAATATCGACCACCATATTACATATCGGTTCGGTTATGGGAAGGCCGGATCCAATGGCCGCCGCCATGGGTTCTTCAATCAGAAACACTTCCCGCGACCCTGCCGATTCTGCCGACTCTTTGACAGCACGTTTTTCAACTTGTGTGATTCCTGACGGAACGGCGATCACAATTCTTGGACGTACAAAGGTCCTTCTGTTGTGGACCTTGTGGATAAAATGACGAAGCATTGCTTCGGTAACTTCAAAATCAGCAATAACGCCATCTCGCATAGGTCGAATGGCCACGATGTGGCCGGGTGTTCTTCCCAGCATATTCTTGGCCTCAAGCCCAACAGCCAAAACACGGTTTTTCATGCGACCATCCGTTCGGACCGCAACCACCGAGGGTTCATTCAACACAATACCTTTGCCTTTAACATAAACAAGCGTATTTGCCGTACCCAAATCAATGGCAAGATCACTGGAAAAAAAACCAAGTAGTTTATCTAAAAATAGAGCCATAACCCCTCATTTTAACACGCTAAAAGTTTATATGCCTGTTTTTATCAATCTTAATATTATCCTTATAATCTTTGAAATGAGCCGGATGTTAAAAGATGTTATAAAATATTTTAAACTATCAAAATTGTTCTATCATGACAAGAAAATTATCATACGATTTATCTTTTTAATTGGGGTATACCTTTTAAATAACAAAGTGTCAGAATTGATATAAAGCAATAATTATGCCAATTAATATTTCGGTAATCGGCCAACCGAAAAATTTTCCATGACCGCATCATGTAATTTCGGTCTGAAAGCTTTTATTCGGTTATTATCCCGGGATGGATGGATGCGATTGGTCAACAGAATAACAATAATTTCTTGATCCAGATCCATCCAAAAAGATGTGCCTGTGAACCCCAAATGTCCCACGGTTTTATTTGAAAAATGTCTGCCGCAGCTCGATCCCTTTGAAGAAGGGGTGTCAAAACCTAATGCTCGGCCGTCTTGCTTGTTTACACTTAAAAAGCGTCGGGTTAAATCCGTATCAAACACACCTTTTGAAATAGATCCTTGATAGACAGCCATCAGCTCGGCCAAAAGATCAAAAACGCCACCGGCCGTTCCGAAAAGACCGGCATGCCCTTCGACACCGCCCACTGAATAGGCGTTGTCATCATGAACAACCCCCTCCAACAGGATGCCCCGCCATGGACATTTCTCGGTAGCGGCAAATTCCGCATCAGGCGGCTTTTTATCAACCGGCAAAAAAAACAGCGTTTTAAGACCCAAAGGGTTATAAATATTTTCCGTAACAAAATGATCCATACGAATTCCTGCCACCTCTTCAATCACCCAGCATAGCACCATAAATCCGATGTCGCTATATACGACCTGATGACCGATGGGATGGATCAGCGGTTCTTTGATCAGAAAATTCCTCAAGGCAATTTTTCTTTGCCCGGGTTCCGATTTTTTTACCAGTTTATAATAGGGACGATAATCCGGAAATCCTGAATTATGATACAGTAGATTTTTAACCCGGATCTTTTCTTTATCGGAGTTTTTAAATAAAGGTAAAACAGTTCCCAGATGGTCCTCTAAATTCAATTTGGACTGTTGGATCAATTCCATAACTGCGAGGGTCGTGGCCAGTGGTTTGGTCAGAGACGCGAGATCGAAAACCGTTTTTTGGGTCATTTTGCGGCCGGAAAAAAGATTGGCATCACCGTAAGCTTCAAAAAAAACAATGTTGCGATCCTTCGAAACCAAAAGGACGCCGCCGGGGAACACATTGTTCGCAACGGCATCTTTCATCAAACGGTTAACATGCTTCATTGTCCCATCGCGGCAAATGTTATTTTTGATAAAAGTATTCCATCGCCATATATTTTTTTCAAGGCGATATGAATTTTTAATAAGATTAATTCAGCACCTATGCCACCGTGGCAGGTTCGTGAAACAACAGCTTTTTACTCTCCGTATCGAGTGTTGCACCCAACCCCATTGGAATCGTCAGATTATGTTTACCATGACCGATGTCAAAGCCGGCCAAAATCGGAATATCCATATCTTCAAATATATTGCCAAAATTTTCGACGATCTCATTAAGAGGGCCACATTCTTCAAAGGCACCTAAAACCAAGCCGGCAAGACCGTTAAAACATCCGGCGAGTTTCATCTGTGTCAACATTCTGTCGACTCGGTAGGGCATCTCTCCCACATCTTCAAGGAACAGAATTCTTCCGTTAAGCTTCGGAGCATAAGTCGTCCCCACCAGATGGCACAACGTGGTCAGGTTCCCTCCGACCACGAGACCTGAACACACGCCCGATTTGATCACCAAACCGTTTTCAGTTGTCAGCTCAACTGTTAAAGGGGATGTCATCACCATCTGAAGCGCTGTCAGGGTCTTTTCAGTGGCTTTTGCCAGCGTGGTCACCACAGGTCCGTGAAAGGTCACCAGAGAGCACCGGTCATAAAGCACAGACAAAAGCGCCGAAATATCGCTAAACCCCAAAAAGATTTTGGGATGTGTTCGAATGGTCTCAAAATCGAGAAACGAAAGAATGCGCATGCTCCCGTATCCGCCTCTGGCACAAACAATCGCCTGAACCGTTGGATCGGCAAACATTCGATTCACCTGATCCGCCCGCTGAATGTCGGAGCCGGCCAAAAATCCATGTTTTTGAAAAATATCTTCATTAAAAAACGTTTGAAACCCCATGGATTCCAAAACCGTCTTTCCTTTCATGAATTTATCCGGATCAAACGGACCGGCCGGCGCAACAATGCCGATGGTGTCGCCCGGCTTCAGGCGAGGGGGCCTGATCGAGTTTTTTTCCTGGCCTTGCATGTCATCTCCGTTTTTTAAGAACCACGTTGATTGAATAAAACGTTCTTTTTATTCAATCGTCAACAAAATTTTGACCCCATGCTGAAATATCTTATCAATTATCCACAACATATCGTACCCAACCAAATTATCACCCATTTTCACCCAAGGTTCAGGTCATATCTTGACATCGTATATCCGAAGTGTTAATCATCTTTTTATCGTCGGGGCGTGGCGCAGTCTGGAAGCGCACTTGAATGGGGTTCAAGGGGTCGGAGGTTCAAATCCTCTCGCCCCGACCAAGAAAATCAGTGGGTTACAGGCTGGCACATTTTTCTT
>JAFDCA010000349.1 GCA_019313025.1 Deltaproteobacteria bacterium | reverse complement strand
TGCCCAAAAAAACAAAAACCTACTGAATAATCAGTAGGTTAATTGATTTGGTGCCGAAGGCCGGACTTGAACCGGCACGGGTCTCCCCACTACCCCCTCAAGATAGCGTGTCTACCAAATTCCACCACTTCGGCACATGCACCATAAAAATCTGAAAAATGGGTCGGTCTTATTCTGTCTTTGCAGGTTGTTCAGGCTGCGGAGCTTCGGGACCCGGCTGAGGACTTTTTTCCGGTGCAGCCTGTTGCTCTATGGGTGCCTTTTTATCCATCATAATGGAATTTGTCGTACGTTGGCCTGAAAAGTAAGCAAGACACAAGGAAGTTAACATAAAAACCACGGCTGCCACTGTGGTTAGTTTTCCCAGAAACGTTGAAGAGCCGGTACTGCCGAAAAGCGTCTGACTGGAACCTCCGCCAAAAGCAGCCCCCATATCTGCCCCTTTTCCGGTCTGAAGCAGAATAATCAAAATAAGGGCGATGCAAACGATTGTGTGTATGATGATTAAAAATGTCGACATAATAAAAGTTTAATTTTGAAATTGGACTATTTTGCTGAATGTTTCTGGATCCAGGCTTGCACCGCCTACCAGTGCTCCGTCAACATCAGGCATTGACATAAGTTCTTCTATATTGTTCGGTTTAACGCTACCTCCATATAGGATTCTCAGTGATTTGGCAAGCATATTTCCGAAATTTGTTTCGAGTGTCGAGCGCAAGAATTTATGAACCTCCTGGGCCTGATCAGCGGTCGCTGTTTTTCCGGTCCCGATGGCCCATACCGGCTCATATGCAATGACCAGTGTTTTAAGATCATCGCGAGAAAAGCCCTCTAACCCATTTTTAAGCTGTTTGTCAAGCACTGAAAAAGTTTCGTTTAATTCTCGTTCTTTTTCGGATTCTCCCACGCACATCACCGGTATTAACCTATGTTTGATAGATGATTTTACTTTCTTGTTAACAGATTCATCGGTTTCCCCGAAATATTGACGTCGCTCGGAATGTCCGATAATGACATAGCGGCAACCGGCCGAAATAAGCATGGATGCTGATATCTCACCGGTATATGCCCCTTCGGCCTCCCAATAAAGATTTTGTGCGCCCAGAGTTATACTTGTTCCTTTTACCGCATCTGAAACCTGTGCCAGTGCAGTAAACGGCGGCGCAATCATAACATCAACATTAACGGAAGTCGATACAAGCTTTACAAGATGTTTTGCCGTCTCAACAGCCTCGGAGCACGTTTTAAACATCTTCCAGTTGCCGGCGATCAGGGGTCTGCGGTTTTCCATTGTTTGTTCCCTTTTGAGACCTATGAAAAACTCCCCCTTTTATCCAATTCCGGTGTCCCCGATAATCGGGATCTACACTACGTTCCGACAGGCGCAAATTTTAATCCTCGAAATACTTAAATGTATGTCTGTGGTTAAATTTTCGCCTTCCTTGGCCTTAAATAAAATTGAACATTTTTTAAAGGTCTCAGATTGAATATCGAAAATTATCAATTTCTAATTGAGAGCTTTGAAACAAATCGATCTCATTGGTTTTCAGTTTCAGCGACGCCCAGCAAAAAGGAGCTTCATGTATGATTTAATTTTTAACTGGAAGCTGTTTGAGTGATTTAGGGATCGTTTTGAAAGAACCGACGGTGATTTGACTTTTTGGATGAAATCCCCTGTTAAAGCAGAGAACTTTATGAATAGTCAGGGCAGGTTCTTTCATTAAGCGCCCTTAGTCACGAGTTCTTTCAGCAAAAATTTAATTATACATGAAGCGGTAATGTTTTAAAAAGGTCTCACAGTTGTGCTGCAATCATCGCCGCGAGATCCACCATCCTGTTTGAATATCCGGTCTCATTGTCGTACCAGGACAAAACCTTAACCATGTTTTCCACGACATACGTAGTCGGTCCGTCGACAATTGAAGATAAGGTTGATCCATTAAAGTCCGTGGATACCAATGGAAGCTCGCTATAACCAAGAATACCGGATAGTGATTTTTCCGAGGCCTCTTTGAGGGCTGAGTTTACATCCGTAACCGTAACCCCTGTTTTTTCTAAAGTTGCAACGAAATCAACAATAGACACATTTGGTGTGGGGACACGAATGGCAAGGCCGTTGAGTTTATCGGTTAGTTCAGGCAGCACCAAAGCCACAGCCTTGGCTGCACCTGTGGTCGTTGGAATCATGTTCATGGCAGCTGCTCGGGCCCTCCGGAGATCTTTGTGAGGGAAATCAAGCAGACGCTGATCGCCCGTATAAGAATGTATGGTCGTCATTAAGCCGCATCGAATACCGAAGTTTTCCAAAAGCACCTTGGCAATGGGTGCAAGACAATTCGTCGTACAAGAGGCATTGGATATGATATTATGGTTTCTGGGATCATACTTGTTTGAGTTGACACCCATGACGATGGTAATATCCGGTTTCTGTGCAGGGGCTGATATGATCACCTTTCGTGCACCGGCGGTAAGATGTTTTGAAGCGGTTTCATGGTCTCTAAAAAGACCGGTGCATTCCGCGACAATGTCCACATTATAATCTTTCCAGGCAAGGGCAGCGGGATCTTTTACAGATGTCACTGCAACCGACTTTCCGCCAACTTCTATGGAGTCTTCTTTTGCAATGACTTCCATTTTCAGGCTGCCGTGAACAGAATCGTAAGCAAGAAGATGGGCCATTGTGGCTGAATTCATGAGATCATTAATGGCCACAACCTCAAGTTCAGAATGATTGATTAACGCCCTGAAAACAAGACGTCCGATTCTCCCAAAACCGTTTATACCTATTTTTACACTCATATTGTCTCCTCCACAGTTACCGGATTATTCCCGTTTATTTCCTTTTAAAATGCCGCTAGCAAGTGAAATACTTTTTTTCCCGAACGCTTCAAGATGTTCAGCGAGTTCGCAAAGATCCATTTCTTTTTTTTGTAAGTCTTCGGCTTTGATCAAAATAGGAAGGTTAACGCCGGATATGACTTCCACCTTTCCTTCTTCAAGAAATGAATAGCTCAAGTTGGAAGGTGTTCCACCAAACATATCTGTAAGGATCAGAATACCTTTATTACGGTCAACCTCTTTAATTCCTTCAGAAATTTTCTTGCGCAGTTTATCTACATTTTCTTTCAAATTTATGGAAACGGATACCATGGTATCGGGTCGAGTTCCGAGAATGAATTCGGCAGCATCAATAAGCGCATCTCCAAGCTGACTGTGTGTTACAATAACGATACCTACCATAATGCTCCTTATAAAGAAAAATATCGCGATGTGTGACCATGATCTTTCTTTGTGGTTTTTTTATGTGATTTGATATAGTTTCGGCGATGACCACTGATCGATGTCTTCCTCCGGTACAACCGATGCCAATGGTTAAATACGCTTTGCCTTCTTTTTCGTATAATGGAATTAAATAGTCAAGGAAATCCAGATATTTTTTTAAAAATGTTCTCGTGTCGTCGTTGTTTAATACAAAGTTCTGAACTTTTTCGGCTTTTCCGTCCAGCGGTTTCAGATCAGGAACAAAATGTGGATTTGTAAGAAAACGAACATCCATGACGAGACTGACATCAGAGGGAACACCATACTTAAAACCGAAAGAGAGTATATTGATACTCATCGGAGCAAAATCTTTACTTTGTATAGCGATATTCCGGATAACAGATTTCAGTTTGTGGACATTGAAATCGGAGGTGTTAATAATTTCATCGGCAGCGGTTTTTAGGTTTGTTAATTGCTCCTTCTCTAGACGGATTCCCTCTAAAAGGCTTTTTCCTTGGGACAGCGGGTGGTGTCTACGTGTCTGACTGTAACGTTCTAATAAAATGTTTTCGTCGGCTTCGAGAAAAAGGATTTTAAGTTTATATCCTTTTTCTTTAAGAGACTCAAAGATTGATGAATACATGGAGAGAAAACCTTTCTCTCGCAGATCCATCACAAATGCCAGTCCAGCGATTTGAGGGTCATTCTCAATCGGTAGTTCCACAAATTTTGGGAGAAGTGCCACCGGCATGTTGTCGACACAATAGAAACCGGTGTCTTCCAATGCTGCGATTGCACAACTCTTACCCGAACCAGAAAGTCCTGTTATAATAAAAATATTTAATTTTTTCACTTTGATCGGGGGAGGGGGTTAGAACTCTCGTTCCTCCTCTTCTTTAATAATTGAATAAATCTCATCGCTACTGGTTGCAAGCAGCAGTTTTTTCTTGAAAAGATCATTTTTTAAAATCTTAGATATTCGTGCGAGAAGCTTCAAATGAAGGCCGGTTGAATTTTCCGGGGTTATTAGAAGAAAAAAGATATGGGCGGGCAGACCATCCATGGAATCAAAGTCGACGCCCTTTCGGCTGAGGCCAAAACCGAGAATGAGCGAATTAAGATTCTTCACTTTACCGTGAGGAATTCCAATACCCTCACCGATACCGGTACTGCCGAGCCGTTCGCGTTCCATCAGCACTTTTACAAGCTCTTCATGGTTTGCACCTGATATATTGGCAACAGGAACGACAAGTTCTTCGAGGACGCCTTTTTTATCAACGGCTTTTAAATCAATAAGAATTGCTTCTTTGGGCAAAACATCAAGAATCTTCATTTTATTTTCATCGAATCCAGGTATTAGCCTCTGGGTTGAATCAGACCGTAGTTACCGTCTTTGCGCCGGTAGAGAACATTGACCTGATTACTTCTGGCATCTGTAAAAACAAGGAAATTATTATTTACAAGGCCCATCTGCATAATTGCTTCTTCCACATCCATGGGCTTGTATTCAATATTTGTAACGATGATATGTCGAGTGGCCTCATCTTCCACAAAGGGTGCGTCTTCAACAATATTGTCCTTTGTATTGGATTTCGAACCGCTTCGATATTTTCTTATTTTTCCTTTATTTTTCTTAATTTGTTTTTCAAGTTTGTCCAGTGCAATATCTATGGCTGAATACATATCTCCTGTTACCTCTTTGCCATAAATGTTTAGCCGGTCACCGACAATGTTAATTTCAGCCATATGGCGAAATTTTTCCACAGAGAGAACAACATTTGCTTCAGCTGGGTTGTATAAATACTTGTCAAAACGATCCAGTTTTTCTCCGACATATGATTTTAAATTTTCAGAGGGGTCAATATTTTTGAATGTCACCGATGTTTGCATTGTGGAAAACCTCCCTAAAATTCTTTGCGTTTATTCGATGGTAATACTTTCATCATTTCACGATATTTGGCAACGGTTCTTCGAGCAATACTAATATTTGATTCCTTTAGAAGTTTTGAGATTTTATCGTCGCTGTAAGGTTTTTTGGGATCTTCACTCTCAATAATTTGTCTTATCTTCTCTTGTACACTGGCAGAGGCAATAGCTTCACCTTGGACCCGCTGGATAGAACTGTTAAAAAAATATTTCAATTCGAAAATACCGCGCGGTGTGTGGACATATTTGTTGGTTGTTACCCTGCTGATGGTCGATTCGTGCATTCCAATATCTTCCGCAACATCTCTTAATACCATGGGTTTCAAGTATGCAATGCCCTTTTCAAAAAAACTTCGCTGAAACTTCAGTATACTTTCCATCACTTTGAAAATGGTTTTTTGACGTTGGTGAATACTTCGGATAAGCCAGGTGGCGGATCGCATCTTTTCTTGAATATATTCCTTTGCATCGTCTGAAAAGGTTCCGCCCTCCTTGAAGGCATTCTTATAAAAATTGTTAACGTGCAGTTTTGGCATCCCATCATCGTTGACCAGTATGACAAAATCGTTTTCCAGTTTATAGACAAAGACGTCGGGATTTATGTATTGGGCTTCTTCTTCGGAAAATTCTCTGCCGGGTCTTGGCTCTAAGCTTTTGATCACTCTTACAGCGGTAATGACATCTTCGATGCTTATTTTTAGGGATTTTGCTATGGCCCTGTAGTTTTTATTTTCAAGATGACTGAGATGGTTTTCGATAATTTTGATGACGATGGTATCATCGAGATTGAAGTATCTTGCCTGTATGAGCAAACATTCCCTTAAATCTCTTGCGCACACACCCGTGGGATCAAATGTTTGCATAAGGGCTAGAACTTTTTCAATCTTATCATGATCAGAACCGCTCATAGTGACAAGATTTTCGATGGACGCATCCAAATAACCATCTTCATTAAGATTGCCGACGATGAGACTTCCGATGTTTTCTTCTTCTTTCGTGGGAGATGTCATAAGTAGTTGCCAAAGCAAATGTTCACGCAAAGATTCCTTGTGGGCGATGAAAGATTCGAAATTGGGTGATTCTTTTCTTTCGGCCTCGAAATGGGTTCTGCCCGAAGAGCTGAATTCATTGATATAATTGTTCCAGTCGATATCATCATCACGGATGTTTTCCTTTATCGTGACTTCTTCTGTTGCTGAAGATGAGTCGGCGGATACTTTATCAGACTGTCCATCAAGGGACTCCTCAACAGAAGTCTCATGGACTTCCTCTTCCAGCGTCGGATTTTCCTCGAGCTCCTTTCGGATCGTATTCAGAAGCTCAAGTCTTGACAGCTGCAACAGCTTGATCGCCATCTGAAGCTGAGGGGTCATGATCAGCTGTTGAGTTAATTTTAACTGTTGTCGTAATTCAAGGGCCATTTTATAATTTAAATTCGTCTCCTAAGTATATTCGTCGAGCGATTTTGCTTGACACAATCTTTTCCGGAGGTCCGGATTCGATAATCTTGCCGTCATTTAATATATATGCCGTGTCACAGGCTTCAAGTGTTTCTCTCACGTTATGATCCGAGATAAGAATACCGATGCCTCTATTTTTAAGATGTCTGATGATGTTTTTAATGTCGATTACGGCCAATGGATCGATACCTGCAAAAGGCTCATCAAGAAGAATAAACGAAGGATTTGTGGCCAGTGCGCGTGTAATTTCGAGACGCCGCCTTTCCCCACCTGAGAGTAGATTGGCCTTTTGGTTCATCAGATGTTTTATTCCGAGTTCGTCAAGGAGTATATCTGCCCGTTCTTCCTGCTCTATCTTAGAGATAGACAATGTTTCAAGAATTGCCATGATATTTTGTTTTACCGTCAATTTTTTAAATACCGATGTCTCTTGGGGAAGATATCCGACGCCCTTTCGAGCTCTCAGATACATTGGATACGTCGTTATGTCTTCGTCATCGAGAAATACGTGTCCTTTATCGGGCTTAATCATTCCAATGGTCATATAAAAGGTTGTGGTTTTACCTGCTCCGTTTGGGCCAAGAAGGCCAACAACGCTGTTGTTTTTTATTTTCATGTTAACTGAATTTACAACCTGTTTTCCATTATATATTTTAACCAAATTTTCAAGAGACAATGTTGCCAATTATTTTACATCCTTTTGCCTCGAATAAAACACTGCTTCCACTCGTTTTTTATCCCCACTTTCAACATCAATGCGTCCGTCTGTTCTGTAAAATGTTATTTTTTCTCCAGAAATAGAATCATTTTCACTAATGATTTTCGAGTTGTTCCCTGACAATACAAGCACCATGGTTTCTGTATTGTATACGGCCTGTTGAGTAGTTGCAAGCCTGTTGTCAAATTTTATTTCAACATTGCCCTGGGCAACAATTTTATGTATCGATTCTTCACTCACAGATATGGGCCCTTTATTGGCAATATTTTTTTTATAAAAGATTTTAAGTCTATCCGATGTAATAACGGTATCTTTTTGGGTTGCTTTTACGTTCCCGATAAATTCGGCATATCCGGCTTTGTTGTCAGAGATCAGTCTATCTGATGTAATATGAATGGCTTCGTTTGCCCCGGGATTTTTTTTATTCGGATGATGCGATGTATCGTTAGCATACGCCATTTGTATCACAAAACTATAGACAAGCAAAAAAAATGCAGCCTGATATCGAAAGGTTTTTAAATAATGTTGATTAAAGCGTGAAGAGCCCACTAAAAATTCCTTTGACTTTTCCTTCAAAAAACGCCTTGTTGGTGTTTAAATTTAATGACATGGAATCAGCGACGAGTTCAAATGAATTTCCTGTAATGTTAACCGGAACTTTTGAAAAAATGATTCGGTTGTCATGTTTGTAATGTAAGTTTTCACATATTAGTTTGTAGTCTTCATTTTTTACAACAACATTCCCGTATATTTCCATGTCGTTGGAGTCTGTTTTTAAAATTCCTTGATTTGCTGTTATATAAACCTTGGTTTCATCTTTGAGATAAAACGTCACAGACAGATCTTTGAAAATTGCCTGATTGTTTTCATTCATGTAATCAGCGGAGGCGGCCTCCAGACTCCATTCCTTTCTTCCATTTCGGGTAGCAGTTTGATGCGCCTTTCCAATAGAGATATTTGCTTGGCTTTGCTCTGTGGAAACAGGCGTGTCGTTTTTTTCTAAAACATGGAGATATTGCAAAAAAGCTATTATAATGACACCAAATGTCAGAAATATCAAAGAAATCAGAAAAACTTTTAACTTTTTCTGATACGTGTTTTTTATAAGTTTCATGCTAAAAACTTTCCAGAATGTCTTCCCATAGCCCTTTGGCTTTTAATATCGCCTCACATGCTTCTCTTACAGCCCCATGTCCACCTTTGGCGGATGTGACCATATCCGCAGAGTCAATGATTGATTTATGCGCATCTCCGACGGCTATTGACAGCCCAACCATTTTCATCATAGCAAGATCAGGCAGGTCATCGCCGATAAAGGCAACTTCTTCAGCAGAAACTCCGGTTTGATCCAACAGTTCATCCAGCACATCGATCTTATTGCCAACACCATCATAAATAATTTTAATACCGAGATCCTTGCATCGGCTATAAAGTGCATTTGAGCGTCTGCCGGTGACGATGCCCAGATGAATTCCTGCCTTTATAAGAAGTCTTATACCAAGACCGTCCTTTACGTTAAAAACTTTTGTTTCCGAGCCGTTATCGTTATAAATTATGCCGCCGTCGGTGAGAACGCCGTCAACATCAAGAAGAAGGAGCTTGATCTTTTTGAGTTTGTTTGAAACCATAACTCGATTATTTCCTCCGGGGCAGTGACCCTATGGGCCGGATGCCAATTTGACCGAAGCCCTAACTAACACTCAAATGGTCATCTATATTAAAATTATCGTAATTTTAACGGATAAACTTTAATTTACTTTTTAGTTGAGCCTTGGATCCCACATGACTCAACTATTTTCCCTCCTGAAAAGAACCTTTTTTTAAACTAAATAAAGCCTTTCGAATCGCCTTTAGTTGAGAAAGCAGTTCATATAAGGTGTCAAGTTTTAATGAGTTCGGCCCGTCACACAACGCCTTGTCGGGGTCAGGGTGAACTTCCATGAATACGCCGTCGACACCGGCAGCCACTGCCGCTCTGGCAAGGGTTGATGCAAATTCACGCTGTCCCCCTGAACTTTTGCCGGCCCCGCCGGGAAGCTGGATGCTGTGCGTTGCATCAAATATCACCGGCCAGCCCATATCTTGCATTATTTTTATGCTGCGAAAATCGACTACGAGGTTGTTATACCCAAACATGGTTCCCCGTTCTGTGAGCAGAATTTGGTTGTTTCCGGTAGCAGTCACCTTTTCTATAACATTTTTTATATCCCAAGGGGCAAGAAACTGCCCTTTCTTAATATTAAGCGGCTTTCCAGCTTTGGCAACTTCTTCAACAAAATCAGTTTGCCTGCATAAAAAAGCAGGAATCTGAATGACGTCCAAAACGCTTGCTGCATCAGCAATTTCAGATATCCTGTGAACATCCGAAATGATCGCAAGGTCGAGTTCCGATTTGATCCGATCTAAGATGTTGAGCCCATCCATTAATCCGGGTCCCCTGAAAGAATTAATGGACGTTCGGTTTGCTTTGTCATAAGACGCTTTAAATATAAAAGGAATGTTCAATCGGGCAGTTAAATCTTTTAGAAATGATGCGATTTGAAACGTCGTTTCATAATTTTCTATAACACAAGGACCTGAGATCAAAATCAGTTGAGATCCTTTTCCGATTGAGATATTACCTGTTTTAACAATATTGACCAATTTTTCTATAACCCTTTAAAATCCGTATGTCATCGATTTATTGAAATTCATATCGGTGGTAAGCGCTTTTTATGAATGTGTGAACCTGAAATCTTTTATGTTGAGATCGTATGTTGATTTATTTAAAATTGTCAATCTGTGTCATGTTGTGCGCTAAAACAATTAACATTTATCGCGCATGTGGGTAAAAGTCAAGAAACGAAAAAAGGAAAACAGTCCTTGATTACTGTCTTTTTTACTGTTATTATCAATAATTTATAAAAAAGAAGGGCGATCTTTAACCCATTGAAAACTGTTAAAAAAATCATAAAGTCAAGGTTTATCCTGCTGGTCTGCGCAATCGTTCTTTTGCCTGTTGCATGGATCATGGTGACAAAGCTCGAAGGAAAAAAGCCTTCTATTCTAATAGAACCTCCGCCCGAGTATATTGGCAAGGCCCAAACGCTCTCTGTTACCGTATCTGACCCTCAAACCGGTGTCCGAAAAGTATGGATCGGCCTTGTTAAAGACGGCAAAGAAACTGTTTTGTTTCAGAAGCATTTACCCTCTTCAGGTATTATTGGCGGTGGGGAAAAGCTCGAGGCATCCTTTAACATCAAAATTGAGCCTGAGAGTCTGGGAATTACCGACGGTAAGGCGATTTTGAGAATGGTTGCAAAGGATTTTTCCTGGCGGAGTTGGCTCAAGGGAAACACGACGTATCTGGAAAAAGATGTCGTCATCGATACAAAGCCACCTGATCTGGGAATTCTCACAAGGATTCATAACGTCAGTCAGGGTGGTACCGGCCTTGTTATTTATAAATTGTCTGAACCGTGTCTGAATAGCGGTGTAACCGTGGGCGAGAATTTTTTTCCTGGATATTCCGGATATTTTAAGGATAAGAATATCTTTATGGCCTTTTTCACGCTGAATTACACCCAGGGGCCAGGCACGAATATCTTTGTTAAGGCAACCGATTTTGCCGGCAACAATTCCAAGGCAGGGTTTCCATATTATATTAAAAAAAGAACTTTTAAAAATGTTGTCATAAAAATTTCAGATAAATTTCTGAATTGGAAAATGCCTGAATTTAATATCGATGTTTCTCTTGACTCCGAAACACCCATGATCGATAAGTTTCTTAAAGTTAATCGCGAGCTTCGGATTTCCGATGGAAGACAAATAGTAGAGATCGTCATTGAAACAGATAAGAAACTATATTGGAATGGCGCATTTTTGAGACTTCCCAATTCGGCAAGAAAAGCCAATTTCGCCGATCATCGTGAATATAAATATAAAGATCACATCATCGATCAACAGGTCCATTTAGGCATTGATCTGGCCTCGGTGGCACATTCGCCGGTTCCGTCCTCAAACAACGGAAAGGTTGTCTTTGCCGGCGATCTCGGCATTTACGGGAAAACAATTGTGTTAGATCATGGCTTTGGATTGTTCAGTATATATTCACATTTAAGCGCTTTTGATGTCAAACAGGGGCAGATGGTATCTAAAGGTGAGGTTCTCGGCCGCACTGGAAGCACGGGACTTGCAGGCGGGGATCACCTTCATTTTGGAATAATCGTTCATAACACCTTTGTGAATCCTGTTGAATGGTGGGATGCCAACTGGATAAAGAACAATATTTCAACAAAAATCGAAACAATAAAATCTTTATATTAGTCGGCCAATTTTAGGCAATCATAGATAAAATAATGCTTTATGTGATAAATATTTATTCTTTATAGATAGCAGCAAAGAGCAGCCAATGAAAAAACATAAAATTAATAAGTCCTACCAGTATATTAATGAGAGGATCAAAACCGGAGAGGTTGTTGTCGTCACCGCCGAGGAGATCATAGATATTGTTAAGGAAGAAGGGCCGGTGGAGGCGGCAAGGCATGTAGACGTTGTTACCACCGGCACATTTGCACCAATGTGTTCATCGGGTGCATTTTTAAACTTCGGGCACTCTGTTCCGAGAATCAAAGCATCGAGGGTTTGGTTGAACAATGTACCGGCATATGCTGGACTTGCTGCCGTAGATTGCTATATTGGCGTCACTGAACCTTGTGAGGATGACCCTTTGAACAAAGTCTATCCAGGTGAATTTAACTATGGCGGAGGACATGTTATTCAAGATCTGGTTGCAGGAAAGAAGGTCTACTTAAAGGCCGATGCCTACGGGACGGACTGCTATCCGCAAAGGATTATTGAAAAGGAAATTTCATTAAAAAAACTTCCCAATGCTGTACTCTGTAATCCTCGAAACGGATATCAAAACTATAACTGTGCAGTGAATCTTACGAGTAAAACGGTTTACACCTACATGGGTGCTTTGAAACCCAGAGCCGCCAATGTAAATTATTGCTCGGCTGGACAACTCAGCCCGCTTTTCAATGATCCCTATTATAAGACCATTGGCCTGGGCACTAGAATTTTCCTTGGCGGAACAGAAGGATATGTTACTTGGTACGGCACGCAGCATAATCCAAGGGTTGAAAGAACAAAAACGCGTTTTCCAAATACACCTGCCGGCACGCTGTGGG
>JAFDCA010000348.1 GCA_019313025.1 Deltaproteobacteria bacterium | reverse complement strand
TTTTATGGAGTCAATGCGGGTGTTTAAATGTGAGTGTTTATCAAACCAGAGGAGGAAGCAAGGGGTCTCGCCTACACATGGGTTTGGTCAACAGCATTTGAACGTTTCCGATATATCTTTCCGCAAAACCACCTTCGCAATAGCAAAGGTAATATTCCCACATTCGAATAAACGTATCTGAAAATCCCATGTTGCGAACATCATCGATGTGATAAAAGAATCGTTTTCGCCATTCGGAAAGTGTCCGGACATAGTGAGGTGTAATATCTTCAAGATGAAACAGCTTCAGATCTGTTTTACGGGCGATTGATTTCATAATGGCATGGATTGAGGGAATACAGCTGCCCGGAAAGATATACCGCTTGATAAAATCCACCGAGCGTTTATGAATGTCGAACATCTGATCGACAATGGTGATGGCCTGAAGAAGCATCATTCCGTCCGCTTTGAGCAACCGACTGCAAATTTGAAAAAAAGTGTTCAGAAATTGATGGCCCACCGCTTCGATCATTTCAATGGAGACGAGTTTGTCGAACTTGCCGCTAAGATGCCGATAATCTTTTCGGAGCAATCTGATCCGATGGGCCAAACCGGATGCGGCAATCCGTTTTTCGGCCAACGCATACTGTTCATCGGAAATGGTGGTGGTGGTCACGCGGCATCCGTAGTTTTTTGCAGCATGAATGGAAAAACCGCCCCATCCACCGCCGATTTCGATGATGTGGTCTTCGGGATGAAGCTGGAGTTTGAGACAGATTCGGTCGTATTTTGCGATGGAGGCTGCTTCCAAGGAACTCTCATTGCTATCGAAAATGCCGCAGGAATAGGTCAATGTCTCATCCAGAAAAAGCCCATAAAAATCATTACCCAGGTCGTAGTGGGCAACGATATTTTCTTTGCTGCCTTTCAAGGTATTTCGTCGAAAATAATGATACATTCTATGAACAGGGTCAGAGAGCCAAGACCAACCTTTGTCCATTTTTTCCATCGTTTGTTGATTTAGAATCACCATGCGTATAACATCGGTAAGATTTGATGTTGACCATAGTCCGGCCATATAGGCTTCGGCTGAACCGATGCTTCCACCAAACACGATACTGGTATAACATCGTGGGTGATGCACATGAAGGGTCGCCTGCAAAGAAACCTTTTTTGACGATTGACCAAATTGATATTGTTGATTTTTTTCGATCAGGGTCAGTTTGCCTATCTTAAAATCTTTCATCAGCGCGAAAAAAAGTCTACGGGACAGTCTGTCGATAAAGGTTTCCCGAAGACATTCCAGGGAAGATACCTTATATGGCATGAATGTTTCCGTCATGGTTCATTTCCTCTATGTGGCTTGGATCTTTTTTTGGGGTGTGTAAAAAACGGGGTGTTTTTCAGCAACAGACGCAGTGCCTGAAAATAGATCATTGTGGTCACTTTCATGGTCATTAACGGATATTTCACGAGCAACCGGGTTAATTCTTTGTGGCTGATGGATCGCCTTTTCAGCATCAGGCTGGCATCGAACAGTTTTTTACCTTTTTCGATATCGATCATATGTACGCGAGCTGTTTCGCCGGGCACACGAAATCGCCAGTCATAGTGAATATCCATATCAATAAACGGTGACACATGAAAAACTTTCTTGAAACGGTAGCGACGCCAATGTTTGACAGGATGTTCATTTTGTGTATCACCGAGTACATAACAGTGGTGCTCCCCCCAGGGGGTGTTGTGGATTTCGACCACGATTGTCTCGACTCTGATATCAGAAGCGTCATAACAGTAATAGAAACTGGCCGGATTAAAGCAGTATCCAAAATATCTCAAGTGGGTCATCATACGAATCGGTCCCACCGGTCGATTCCCGAACTGCGATTGAACGAGATCCCGAACAGCCGTATCCATGGGCACTCTTGGATCGCCAAAATGATCTTTTCGGCGAAAATAAGCAATATTCCATCTTTGGTAAGACCACAGCGGGTGAATATCGAAAAAAGTGGGGAGTTCATTCAGATCGAGAAACATGAAAAAGAGCCGGTATTGAAACATGTTCGGCCGGGGTCTGAAGCGCAGAAGCCTTACAAAGCCTTCATAAATAGCGCTTTTTGTCATGACAATGTTTTCCCGAAATGTTTGCAAACCGACAGGGCACTGTTTACACCGTCCTCGTGGAACCCATAGCCCCAGTAAGCCCCGCAGAAATAGGTCCGATTTTTCCCGTTGAGTTCATCCTGTTTTCGGCGTGCACTCAAACTGTTCGGATCGTATACCGGATGATGGTAAATAATGCGTTGAATCACATGGTCCGGGTGGATCTTCTCCGGCATGTTTAAGGTGACACAAAACGCTTCCGTTGCCTCCAGACTTTGCAGGATATTCATGTTATAGGTCAGTGCAACCCTCCCCTTTTCTTCTTTGGGAATGTGATAGTTCCAACTGGCCCAGGCCGGTCTTTTAGGCGGAAGGAGCGATTTGTCGGTGTGGAGAACGGCCAGGTTTTCCTGGTAGGGAATGGCGCTTAATATCTCTATCTCCAGGTCCGAAGGATCCGCCAGCATCTTGAGTGCCTGGTCGCTATGGGTGGCGATGACCACTTGATCAAAGGACGCCTTGTCGCCTTCTTTTGTGGTGATCTCGACGTTTTCCGGGAATCGTTTGACCGATACAACCGGCGAGTTGAGACGGATCTGGTCCTTATAGGGCCGGGTTAAGGGACCGATATACTGCTTCGACCCTCCTTTGATAACCAACCATTGCGGCTGATGACGTATGTTCAAAAATCCATGGTTGTTAAAGAATTCTACCAGATATCGTGCCGGAAATTCTCTGAACTGAACCGGATCCGCCGACCAGATGGCTTCGCCCATGGGGATAATGAAATGTTCGATGAAGGGTTTACTGTAATTATTTTGTTCCAAATAGGCCTGAAGGGTAATGCTGTAATTGTCGGATCGAATGAGTTCCGACGCTTCACGCCGGAAACGAAGTGCATCCCAAATCATCCGGTAAAATGAGGGGCGGAAAAGGTTTTTTCGTTGAACAAATAAAGCATTGAAGGAACTGGGGGAAAAAATCAGGCCTGTTTGATCGCATTGAACGCTGAAACTCATGTTCGACGGTTGCCAGGTCACGCCGAGTGACCGCATCAGTTTGATAAAATTCGGGTAGGTCTTTTCATTGAATACGATAAAACCGGTATCCACCGGATAGGTAATCCCTTCGATTAAGACATCGATGGTGTTGGTATGCCCGCCGATGGTGTCATTGGCCTCATACATAATAATTTCATTGTCTTGACACAGCAAATATGCGGCCACCATGCCGGAAATCCCGGAGCCAATAACTGCAATTCGCATCGGCTTTATCCCCCTTTATATACGATTCAAGGTTTTTTATTGTTGCCAAATACCGGTTCAGAACGATCCTTGACCTTAAACCCGAAGGGAATTATCTTGTCTTCAATTTTTCAAGTAGGTTCGAAAGCTGCACCACATGTCTGCGCTCTTCTTTGATGATCTCATCGATCCGATCCTGTCCGGACCGATCAGGTATCAGATCTTTGATTCCAAGATAAAATAGAATCGAGTCCTTTTCAAGCCCCACGGCTATGTTAAGTATTTCTTCAAGGGTTTCATTACCGGTGAGGGAATCTGCAACAGAAGGACTCCCCTCACCACCCATGGTATCCGCCATTGCGGCAAGATACTGAGACACTTCGTCATAGGGGTCAAATACCTTCGGGCCTTTATCCTTTTCGGTAAGGGTCGTTCGCATTTCGGTGAATATCTTCTGGT
>JAFDCA010000347.1 GCA_019313025.1 Deltaproteobacteria bacterium | reverse complement strand
TTTAGCAATGGGGGAGACCGCGTATCCCACGTGCTTTTTTCGGGAGAACGCGGAAGAGGCAGGATGCCACCGCGGCTAAGTCAATGAAATGACGAGACACGTAGGCACCAGAGTGAGACCAAGAGGCACTTGCCGTGAGCACATACATTTTTATTTCAATTGCAGGAAAAAGTGCACTGTGATACCAAGCGTGTAATATCAAAAAACCCGGCAGCAACCTGTCAAAGACCGAACAAAGCCAAAAAAACAGCGAGCAATGACCAAAGATATCAGGGATAAATCCCATATTTCTCACGAAGATGTCCTCACACTAAACTTTATCCGGAAACCTTGTGCCTATGTGTTTCGAAAATATCATAAGCAGGGATTGAGATCTCATATCATGGAAGTGCTGGACCCAAAAGATGTTTTAAAACAGAAAAAAGGCGTCATTATTGATGGGATACGAATTTTTCCCTGGGCCAAACCTCTAAAGATACTAAGAATATTTAGAACAAAGTTTTTTTCTACCAAAGAAGTTTTTGAAGAGATTAAAAAGTTAAGAATCGTTGAAAAATATCTCCCAAACGATTCCTATGCAAAGTCGGATGAATTTATCGTAAATTATACCTGGGATAATAACCGCGATTTCATCCTTTGCGGATTGCAGGAATATGTCGAGGGTGAGGTGTTGAACCCATGGGACCCGATTTCCAAGGATCAACTGGCCGGTCTTTTTACCTCCATGGAGGGTCATGAATACACGGGTCGTCATACAACATCGGAACAACGTATTCACAAATTTCATAAAAAAGTGGAACATTTCATAGCGTGCGTAAAAAATATGATCTTAGAAGCCAACTATGTTCCTGATTTTGCGGGTGTGGAAAATCTTCTCGTCACCTCAACCGGGAATATTAAGCTTGTGGATATTAACAATATTTCAAAAGTTTCTTTAGGCCCGGAGATCAGCTTGGATGATAAAGGGTATCCGGTATGTGACAAATCCATTGAAGCCATATCAATGCTTGAAAAAAAGCTTCTGGGAAAGTCCATTGATAAAACCGAAAGATTGTATAAAATATTTCTCGATCCCCAGAGAATGAAGGAAGTGGTCGCCTTAGAGGAAAAATTTCATCTCTCGGCCAGGAGTAAGTTGATCTACCGATGACCCCTCTTTTTTTTGATCGCTCTCAAGGAGGCTATGGATGAGTCCCCGCTATCGATTTGATCGAATGGAAATTGCCGGTTCTTTAGGAGACTTGGGAACACTTCTTCCCATTGCCATTGGAATGATCCTAATAAACGATTTGAGTCCAACGGGCATGTTTTTTTCTATTGGCATTTTTTATATCCTATCCGGAATGTATTATGGCATTACGGTCCCGGTTCAACCCATGAAGGTCATTGGTGCATATGCCATTGCAACGGCAATGACCCCGTCTCAAGTTTTGGCTTCGACAGCCTTGATGGGCCTGTTTCTTCTGATCATCGGCGGAACCAACGCCATCACTCTTATTGGCAAATATACCCCAAAACCGGTGATCAGGGGCGTACAGATTTCAACCGGTACGCTCCTAATGGCCCAGGGCGTGAAATTCATGATCGGTTCGTCAAAATTTCAAATGGTGCGGCAAATGGGGGAGCCCTATTTGGCCCTACAGCACATAGGTCCTGTATCCATTGGGATCGTTATTGGAATCATCGGTGGCGTTTTGACGCTTCTGTTGCTTGAAAACAAAAAATTTCCAGCCGGGCTTGTCGTCATCCTATGCGGAATTTTTCTTGGACTGGTAATGGGCACTCACGAAGGCTTCGATAAACTCAAAATCGGTATTTATTTGCCGGAATGGCTGCCCTTTGGATTGCCGTCCGGTACGGATTTTACCTTTGCCTTTTTTGCTCTGACGCTTCCACAATTACCCATGACCATAGGGAATGCTGTTATCGCCAACGCAGATTTGTCTCAAGAATACTTTGGAAAAGATTCCAAAAAAGTGACCTATCGCGCCTTGACCCTTAGTATGGCGTTGGTCAATCTGTTGAGTTTTGTGGTGGGTGGCATGCCGCTTTGCCATGGGGCCGGAGGATTGGCGGCCCACTATCGATTTGGCGCACGCACGGCAGGTTCCAATTTAATGATTGGATTTATATTTCTGTCACTTGCTTTCTTTCTCGGCATCCATGCCCTTTCGGTGGTGTACCTTTTGCCCATGGCGATTTTAGGAGTATTGTTGATTTTTGCGGGTGGACAGCTTGCATTGACAGTCATCGACATGAAAACGAGAAAAGATTTGTTTGTTGCACTGTTGATCCTGGGAATTACTCTGGCTTCAAATCTGGCTGCAGGGTTCTTGGTGGGTTTTGTTGTTGCCTATGTTTTAAAGTCCGAAAGACTGAATATATGAAAGATCGGGAGTCTTTCCAAATAGTCGCTCCATGGATAATCTTTTTTTTATACCGCGTGAAATCGTGGTAAGGGCTCGTAAAGAAAGAACAGGAATCAATCTTTGAAAAAACGATAAGTTTGCCACACCACATTCAATTTTTTTAGAGATATGATTTCGGTATGCGCCTGTTCTTTCTAACGATCCCTAATCCACTCAAACAGCACACGATTTAAAAAAAAGATCATCCATTTCGCTTATCATATCACAAGTTAGGATTTGATTATCCACAAGACAATAGGAAGTATTATCGCCATAATGATCACCAGGCCTGGAATCGATACATACGCCTGATACCATGGGGCACCTTTGAAGCGTGCCTTTTTGACTTCCGACATAAACCAGTTGCCCACCAATATGGCAGCCACCAGGGGGGCGATAATTTTTATAATCGTTTTTAGCGTCACCACATTTTTCTCCACTTCAATATTAAAACCAGACGGTTCTTCTTTCCGTCAAGGGTGTCTTTTAAAACCATCTGGTTTTCCTTTGGTTTGATACATTATCATATCCAAAAACAAGTAGGCAATAATTATACTAGTGAAAACCAGGGTAAACGCATTTGAATCCCAATACATGGAGAAACCACCGCGACGGCGGATATCTCTTTCCAGCCGACTGAAACTTGTGCTTAAGCACCCGTAGGCACGAGCCGTGACTGAGTTATTAAAAACAAATCCTCGCTAAAATATCCTGTGAACATTTTTTGGTCATGATTTCATTCGACTAGGGCTAACGCGTGCTAAAGCCCTTCAAACAGTCATTCGGTTTTCAAAAGAAACACGCCGTCGCTTCGCTGTACCGAAAGCAAATGCATTTACATTGGATGAAAGTGTTTTTAGAAATCTATTGAACTCATTTGGTCTTCTTGATAATGCTTCATTAGAAAAAGATACTAAACGTAGGTGCCGAAAAACTAATTTTTTGGAGGAATACAAAATGTCCAAACTGAAATGGAATAGCCCACCTGAAATGCAGATTGATACAAATAAAACCTATAGGGTGACAATGAACACCGATAAAGGTTTAATTGAATTGGAACTTTATGCCCAACATGCACCAAAAACCGTCAACAATTTTGTATTTTTGGCCAAAGAAGGGTTTTATGACGGCGTTTCTTTTCATCGGGTGATTCCTAATTTTGTGATCCAGGGAGGAGATCCAACAGGAACTGGAAGCGGTGGCCCGGGTTATCAGTTTGAAGATGAGGTCAAGGGAAATCCCTTGAGACATGAGAGAGGCGTCATTTCCATGGCAAATGCCGGTCCGAACACCAATGGAAGTCAATTTTTTATCACACATTCCCCTCAAGCCCATTTAAATGGGAAACATACCGTATTTGGTAAGGTCGTAACAGGTTTGGATGTTGTGGATGAAATACGAGCAGGTGACACCATGCAACGGGTCACCATTCTCGAAGAATAGAGAAGTTCGCCGGTTGACCGGTTATATAGGCAAAAAAGCCTGTTTCTATGAGCAATGTTAAAGAGTTACGGATCTGTCTGATGAATCGATGAAAGGGTTTGGAGTGAACTAAGGTTAAGGAGTTCTGCCAACTATATATAATCAATTTTTAAAAACTGAAACTCGATCTTACATTTCAAAATTTTAATTCAAACTAAGTCTGACATTATTCAGATATCCATTTTATATTACCCCTAACTTCTTTTCCCGATTTTCGACCATATCACAAATTTCGGATGTTTATAGCAGTTGCCAAAAATATGTTACGATTGCATGAATAACGGTTACGATTTACCGTAAGCCGTCCGGATGATTTCGTTGAGGTCGAGAAGCTGTGTGAGCAAATTAGAGCGCGTTAAAGAGAACATCTTCGAAGTATTTCAAATTAAAACATAAAATCAAACTACTGAACGATATTCTTAAAAGCCATGGCCATGTTCTCTTTTACGCGCTTTTGTTTGCGAGTTCTTGCAGATCTCAACGAAATTATCCGGCGGCTGAAACGGAATGTTATTCTGAAAATAGCTATAAATATATATAGTAGAATTGAGACGACTATCGTATAGTTATGTGTTTTTGGCTCCGATTCTGTGACCAGCAGACTGTAAGGGCCTAAAGAAAGGGCGGCGTTTCAGGTTGTATTGAAACGCCG
>JAFDCA010000346.1 GCA_019313025.1 Deltaproteobacteria bacterium | reverse complement strand
CGGAAGATTGATTTACAGAGGGTATTTGGTTCAGGATTTGGCAGGAAAAGTATCGTTTGAAGAGGTGGCATATCTGTTGCTCTATGAAAGACTGCCTCAAAAAGAAGAACTCGAAAAATTCAAGAAACAACTTTTATCGGAGCGTTCCGTCCCTCCCGGCGTTTTAAAAGCCCTTGAAACCATACCCAAAGATGCACTTCCCATGGATGTCCTTCAGGCAGCGACGGGTTTGCTGGCCCACCATGATCCCGATACCAAAGAACATTCTCCCGAAGCGGCACTTCGAATGGGAATAAAACTCATCGCAAAATTTCCAACCATTGTCGCGGCGTGGGACCGCATCCGGAACAACAATAAACCTCTCGATCCGGATCCGAATCTCGGCCATGCCGCCAATTTTCTCTATATGCTCAACGGAAAAATTCCCGACGATGAACTTTCCGACTTTTTCGACACCTGCCTGGTCCTTCATGCAGAACATGCTTTCAACGCGTCCACATTTTCGGCGAGACAGGTGGCATCAACAAGAGCCCACATGTATTCGGCCGTTGCAGCCGGCGTCGGTTCTTTATCCGGTGAATTGCATGGTGGTGCGAATACGCGGGTTATGGAAATGCTCCTTAGCATCGGCGCTGTCGACAACGTTGAAGGGTATGTAAACAACTTGCTCGACACAGGTGGAATTATCATGGGTCTGGGCCACGCCGTCTACAAAACAGATGATCCTAGAGCCCATATTCTGGCACCCATGTCCAAAAAAATGGGCGAGCGTACCGGAGATCCCAAATGGTATGAAATGTCTAAAATTCTTGAGAAAAAGGGCAAGGAAGCCTTTAAGCAAAGAAAGGGCAGAGACATTTTTGTAAATGTCGATTTTTACAGCGCATCTCTTTATTATTACATGGGAATACCCGTAGACCTATTTACGCCGATATTTGCCATTGCCAGAGTTTCAGGATGGGCTGCTCACGTGTTAGAAGAGCAGTTTGCCGGTGCAGCATCCAAACCGGTGCTTTACCGTCCCGATTCCGAGTATATCGGGGAGTACTGCGGTCCTGAAGAGTGCACCTTTGTACCCGTGGATTCACGATGATGTGGATCTGAGGATGGGTGACGGATGGCGTTAACCGACACTTCACAACTGTAGAACAAAAGGAGAACAAGTGAAAAAGTGGGAATGTACGGTTTGTGGCTATATCCATGAAGGAGAGGAGCCGCCTGAAACATGTCCGGTTTGTGGTGCTGACCGAAGTAAGTTCGTTGAAATTGTTGCAGAAGAAAATGGTGAAAAACAATCAAAAATAGACCCTTCAAAACCTGAAACCGAAGCAAACGTCTCAGATGCTCCAGAAACGACTCTTGAACCATTGTCAAAATATGACAGGATTTATCGATTAATGGTCAAGCATCATGTCCATCCAATTTCGGTTCATATCCCCAACGGCGTGCTTCCCGTTTCCGTTCTTTTTATCTTTTTAGCGGTCATTTTCAGGTTCACCGGTTTGAGTCAGGCCGCATTTTACAATCTCATAGTTGTTGTTTTATCAATGCCTTTGGTGCTTTTTTCAGGGATTATTGTATGGCAAAAAAAATACAACGGGGCGATGACATCCCTGTTTATAGCAAAGATGATTTGTGGTGGTGTGGTAACATTAACGGCAATGGTCTTGGTGCTGTGGTCTATCGTCGACCCCGGCGTGTTGACACTGACTTCCGCCCATTTGGTCGCCTTTCTCTTTGTTAGCCTTATTATGCTGGGGGGGGCGGTTACAGCTGGATTTCTCGGCGGCAAGCTGGTGTTTAGAGATTGATTTCATAAAAAAGGACAATAAGCGATGGATCAGCAGGAAGACATCCAAATACTCGAAGCCCAGAGAGAAATTGAAAGAATTTTGGGCACGATTAAAACAGAAATTCCGATTGTTTTGTACGCTCAGCCCGGCCAAAATGATGTATTCACTGATGTGGCAAGGCAGGCCATTCGTTTTTTTAGGCAGCTCACCGATAAAATTATCTTGCGCGAATTTAATTTATATCATGAATCCGCAAAAAAATTGAACGTTGAACATTCGCCAACGCTGGTTTTCAATCCGGACCGGTACAATATCCGGTGGCTGGGAGCACCGCTTGGTGAAGAAGGACGTATTTTTCTGGAAGCCCTCATCCTCATCGGGCTTCAAAAGAGTAATCTCAACCAACAATCACTTCAGGTCATACAACGTATAGACACCCCAAGGAACATCAAGGTGTTCGTAAGCGCCAGCTGCCCGTATTGTCCTCAACAGGCTCTCAACGCCTTAAAGGCGGCTGTTGAAAAGCCCGATTTAGTTTCTCTGGAAATCATCGATATCCAAGCCAATCCTGAACTCGCCGACCGATATTCAGCCCATTCTGTTCCCCAGACATATGCAAATGACATTTTAATTGCCCAGGGCGCTCAGACGGAAGAGCTCTTTATGCTTTCTCTTGAAAAAATGGAACAACAGACCGTTTTCATCCCCGAAAGTGATGCAGAGGAGATCGAGGCAGATCTGGTCATTGTGGGGGGGGGGCCGGCGGGACTTACCGCCGGGATATATTCAGCACGAAGTGGTCTTAAAACGGTTGTCGTAGAAAAAGGCGTCCTTGGCGGTCAGGTGGCCACAACACCGATTGTTGAAAATTATCCGGGCCTAAAACAGATCGGCGGAAAAACACTTGTGGACATTATGGTGACCCATGCTCTGGAATATGTGCAGATTTTCCCGGGAGAAGGGGTTGTTGAGATTACACCTAATGATCCCATCCATGTACAAACCACCCGGAGAAAGTTCAAGACCAAAGCCGTGCTGATGACCACCGGAGCCACCCACAGACATCTTCGGGTCCCTGGAGAATCTCGTTTGTCGGGACATGGTGTCAGTTATTGCAGTACCTGTGACGGACCGCTTTTTAAAGGAAAAAAAGTGATTGTTGTCGGCGGCGGCAACAGTGCTGTTACGGAAACACTGCATATGCATCATATCGGCGTGAATGTCACACTTGTTCATAGAAGAGACAACCTGAAGGCTCAGGATTTTTTGGTGAAAAATATGATACAAAATAATATTCCAATACTTTTCAATACGGAGGTCAAAGAAATCAGGGGAAAACATAACGTTGAAGAAGTCCTGCTTTACAACAACAAAACCCAAGAATCTTATTCTCGCGCCGTTAATGGCGTATTTATTGCCATTGGGTATGATCCAGCAGTCGAACTGGCCCAAAAAACAGGCCTCGAGCTTACGGATGAAGGGTTTATCAAACATGATAATTACCGGACAAATGTCCCTGGAATTTATACCGCCGGAGATGTGTCAGGTGGATACAAGCAAATCGTAACAGCCGCCGGGCATGGTGCTGAAGCGGCGCTGGTCATATTTGAAGACCTCATCAATCCATACTGGACCTAATTTTTATGACAACCAACGAATTGAAAATTTCGGCTGGATAAAAATATTGAACCCGTTCAAAGGGAGTCATTATTTGAGGATCAGCCGTTATTTTATATTTTTTGTAACGAATTTGAATTCGCATTGATGATTTGGACATATTAAAATCCATTAATATTGTTATCTTCTGGTATATATCACCCGGCTTCCGAGAACTATTTAAAACACCTTCACCTTTTGGTATAAAAGTGAACAAGCAACCATCCATTTCAAATAACACGATTGAAAACCCCGAGAAATGGGTTGATCTGT
This sequence comes from Deltaproteobacteria bacterium, assembly GCA_019313025.1. Next base: position 15,847 of record JAFDCA010000346.1, on the reverse strand, counting down.
ATGGTGATTATCTCTACAAATATGCATTTTATAGGGTATATGAGGCCCCTGTTGCTGAAGACCTGGTCCAGGAAACTTTTCTTGCCGCCCTTCATTCAATAAAAGATTTTCAACACCGATCTTCTATAAAAACCTGGCTGACAAGTATTCTCAAACATAAAATCATCGATCACTTTCGAAAAAAGTCAAAAGAACAACAGATCGACGACATCGAATTACATACCAATAAATTGGACGATCTTTTTGATCGAAATGGACAATGGAAAATTAAACCGGCTCAATGGAACGCCGATCCGCAAAAGCTTTACGGTCAGAAGGAGTTTATGGAGATTCTCCACAAATGTTTGTCGGAACTTCCCGGCCGGCAGGCCAGTGCGTTTATCCTCAGGGAAATCGCTGGCGAGAGCACAAAAGAAATCTGTAAGATTTTGGACATTTCTACGTCTAATTCGTGGGTTTTGCTTCACAGAGCCCGCATGTTTTTAAGACGATGCCTGGAAATTAAGTGGTTCACCCATGAAGATGATAGAGAATAAAAATGAAACACTGGATGTTTAATTGTAAAAAAGTGACATATTTGGTGTCAGAATCCCTTGACCACAAACTACCTTTGTACCAGCGAATGGGAATGAGGATACACCTGATGATGTGTAAATTCTGTTCCCGATACAAAGAACAGTTATTTTTTTTACGTAAAACAGCCCGCCTACTTTCCGAAAGCGGCGAAGACTCGGCCCCATCCATACAATTATCGTCCGAGGCTGGTAAACGGATTAAAGAATCGATGGCCCGCTTTCTTCAAAAGCATCAATAAACCTGTCGTGAAAAATGTAACATGAAAGATAAAATTGTTAAAGATTTAATGATCCCCATATCAGAATATGAAACCATTTCCATTGAATCTAATTTATATGAGGCCGCCCTTGCCCTTGAGAAAGCCCAAAAAGCCTATGAACAAGGAATGTACCCTCATAGAATTCTTCTTATATCTGATGAAAATGGAGAAATTGTCGGCAAAATCAGCCAGCTGGATGTCCTTAGAGCATTGGAACCCAAAGGAGAACCGATCCGCGACTCCAAATCCCTATCCAGGTTTGGTGTCAGTTCTCAATATTTAAAGCCGATGCTAAATCAATGCGGATTTTGGGACAAACCTTTGATTGATATCTGTAGAAGTGCGGGCCGGCTTAAAGTTAAAATACTGGTTTGTGCGCCAGCCGAAGGAGAATATGTTCCAGAAGACGCTTCTCTGAGTGAAGCCATACATCAGCTGGCTCTCGAGCATCATCAGTCTTTACTGGTAACCCGGGGCAAAAAAATTGTGGGGATTTTAAGGCAAACAGATATGTTCAAAGAAATTGTGCAAACACTTGCCGTTTGTGAGCTCTAACAGTTCAACACAGATCCTCTTAATGTGTTCTGAAGTGGAAATATTTGGAATAATCTATGGCAGGAGATTCTGAACTTAATATTAATAACGGTCATTTTAACATCAAACAATTTATTTTTCTTGTTTCCGGCATATTGCTTTTTGCACTGGTGTATTATGCACCACCGTGGTCCGACGCCATCGATCCGTCCGGAAAACATATTGTACTAAGCAGAGAAGGAAAGGGCGCTCTGGCAATATCTCTGTTTGCCACCATCTGGTGGGTTTTTGAAGTGGTGCCCGTCGGTGTCACCAGCCTTGCCATTGGCGTTCTTCAGGTCTATTTTCTTATCCGACCGGCCAAGGCGGCGTTCACGGACTTTATGGACCCATCGGTCATGTTTATCATGGCCTCCATCACCATCGGCATGGTTTTTACAAAAACAGGACTCACCAAACGGATGGCCTACAAAATGCTGGTCATCGTCGGTGAAAAAACCAGCATGATTTATCTCGGATGTTTTGTCTTGATCGCGGCTTTGACGCACATAATGGCCCATACAGCCGTAGCGGCCACCATATATCCGCTCCTTGTTTCTATTTACGGGCTTTATGGACAAGAAGACCAACCAACGAAGTTTGGCAAGGGGCTCTTTATGGGTATGGCTTATGTCGCCGGAGCAGGAAGTATTGTAACGCTATTGGGCGCTGCAAGGAGTGCGGTTGCCATAGGCTTCTATAATGACGTCATTGGTCAGGATGTCACATTTTTTCAATTAAGTTATTACATGCTCCCTATCGGGTGGCTCATGGTTTTTTTATTGTGGATATTTTTTATGATTTTTTTCAAGCCCGAAAAAAGCGTTATTCCGGGGTTAAGAGAAAGGGCCATACACCTCCATAAAAAACTGGGACCGGTTACCAGAAAAGAAATCATCGCCATGGTCATCGTCTTTGCCTGTATTCTGACCATGTCTCTGAGCTCCTTTTTTCCGACCGTTAAGGTTCTCAATAAAACCGCTATTATCTTAACTTCAACGATTCTTTTTTTTATTACAGGTATCCTGGATATCGATGATCTTGAAGAAATACCATGGAACATTATTCTGCTTTTTGCAGGTGCCATGAGTATGGGTTTTTGTCTTTGGCAAACAGGTGCGGCCAAGTGGCTTGCAATAAAATGGCTGATGATATTCCATAATTCAAGCGGTTTCTTCTTTATTATGGGAATTGCATTTTTCGTGATGATCATGACCAATTTTTTAATGAACGTAGCTGCCATCGCGATTTCCCTGCCGGTTGCCTTGGTGCTTACTTCTTATATAGACGTCGCACCGGATGTCATTCTTTTTACATCCTTGGTAACATCAGGAATGCCGTTTCTTTTGCTTGTCGGCGCCGCTCCAAATGCCATTGCATATGAATCAAGACAGTTTACACCCGCTGAATTCTTTCTGTACGGAATCGCGGCCAGTATCCTGCTGATTGCAGTCACCGGCTTTGCCGTTTACGTTTTGTGGCCAATCATGGGGATGCCGATGCATTGATGAATCGACCTGAACGATCTCTCTATACGATGGTCTTATTGAGACCTAAACGGCGTGTTTGAAAATTTAAAACATAAGAATTTTATCTAAAGTCATTGACATCATTCACCAAGTTTGGGGAATGACAATTTGTCTTAAACTAATCATCAAGGAGAAAATGATGGGTAAAATTGTTCATACATCACATATCACGATCACGAGAGAAATGGGGCCTACCCGGAAAGCCGTGATCAAGGGGTTTGCCGAACCGGTCTATTACGGGGTCCACGGTGGAATCAAAAATTTCTATAAAGTTGATCCGGAAAAAGAACATGCGGCAACGCTAGATCACATTGTCGGTGCTGTGGGCGGTTGAATGATGGGCACACTGGCCGCGGTGCTGGCCGGAAAAAAGATTCGGACCTTTCGAGATCTGTTTAAAGCTATTGTAACCGGCGACATCGAAGATGTTGACGGTGTTTTGAAAATTGCTCGGATCAACGTCAGTTATTGGCTTAAATTACCAAAAGAAAAGAGAGCAGAGGCAAAAGATGCGCTGGAAGCCTATTTGACATTATGTCCCGGCGCCCAGAGCGTCATCGGTTGTATTGGCATCAACCATGAACTGACCATGGAAGACTTAATCGAATAAAAAGGAGGAATTTATGAGTCAAACAAAACAAAATTTACAGGAAGCATTTGCCGGTGAATCCCAAGCCAATCGAAAGTATCTTGCATTTGCAAAAAAAGCCGATAAGGAAGGTTATCCACAGGTTGCCAATCTTTTCAGGGCAGCGGCAGAGGCTGAAACGGTCCACGCCCATGCACATTTGAGGGTTCTAAAGGGAGTTAAATCGACCGCCGAAAACCTCAAAGAAGCCATCGCCGGTGAAACCCATGAGTTTAAAAGTATGTATCCGGCCATGATCGATGCGGCAAAATCAGAGGGGGATAAAGCAGCGGAGAGAACCTTCAATTATGCCAATGAAGTTGAAAAAATTCATGCCGATCTTTACCAGAAGGCCTTGGACAGTCTGGAAAGTCCCGGAGACATTGAGTGTTATTATGTTTGTGGTGTTTGTGGTTATACCTGTGAAAATGAGCCACCGGAAACATGCCCGGTTTGCAACGCCAACATCAAGGCTTTTTCCAGGGTGGATTAAAAAAATTCACGTGCATTCACAAGCTTAAAAAGGAGGTTGAAAATGGCTAAAGTGCTTATCGCGTATTACAGCAGAATGGGACATACGGAAAAAATGGCGGAATACATCGCAGAAGGCGTCCGTCTCACTGGAAATAGTGCGGAACTGAAAAAAATCTCCGAAATAAAAGATGAAAAAGGGTTGGGAGGATACGACGGTTTCGTATTCGGGTGTCCCACTTATCATCGGGATATCACGGCGGGAATGAAAACATTTCTTTTCCTGGCGGAAAAAGCCAATTTGGTCGGCAAGATGGGAGGCGCATTCGGGTCTTTCACTCACAGCGGGGAATCTGCTGATATGATATTTGATACCATGCTTTATGTATTTAAAATGGACATGGTTGATCTGGGTGCATTAAATCTAAAGGAACAGCTCTTGGAAACAGATGAAGGGACGCGTGCCTGCCAGGATTATGGAAAAGCCGTTGGTCAAAAATTTACTTAACCCAAATGCTTGAAATCTAATTAAAAGGAGAAAAAAATGAAAGTAAAAGTTACTGAAAACTGCATGGGAGATCGGCGTTGTAACGACTTATGTCCTGAAGTTTTCGAATACGATGAGGATGAACTCAAGTCCATAGTTAAGGTGGATGAAGTTCCTGCACAATTCGAGGCGGTTGTCAGACAGGCTGCAGATGAATGCGGAGCCGATGCCATTATCATAGAAGATGATTGATGACATGTATTAAACGGGGTCGGGGTTATATATTATAGCCCTGGCTCCGTGACTTTATAGCCTTTAAAACATTAGGTTTGACATGCCACAGGGTGGAATTATATTAAGTACAATAGCACGTCAAATCGTATCCTGGGATATCAACGGTTACCTACATTACACAGGAGGCACATCATGAAAGAAATATCGATTCTTGTCGGCGGTAAAGCGGGTGATGGTATCCGACAGGCCGGCCATGTCATTGCCCGACTTTTGAATCGAATCGGCTATCGGATTTTTTTCTATGATGATTATCCCTCTCTCATCCGTGGCGGTCACAATTTTTCCATTATCAGGGCCGCGGAAAAACGCATCGTTGCGCACAAAGAGACGGTGGACGTCATTATCGCCTTAAATCAGGATGCAGTGGAAAAGCATAAACATCGGCTCAATACCGGCGGGATAATCCTCTATGATTCCAAAAAAGCAGAAACCGAAGGCATCGGATTCGACTTTATGGACATTGTCAAAGCGTTCGACGGAAAACCGATTATGAGAAACACCGCAGCCATCGGAGCACTGGCCGGCGCATTAAATATCGAATGGTCTATGCTGGAAAGGGTTATTTTGGATACCGTGGAAAAAGAAGTTGACTTGAATCTTAAAATCGCCCGGCATGCTTACGATCTAATTGAGAACCCTTTTAAATCCCTGCCAAAGCTGGATCAAAAAGCCCTTCCACTGGTCTCCGGCAATGAAGCCATTGCCCTTGGGGCGGTCAAAGCCGGTTTGAACATGTACATTGCCTATCCCATGACCCCGGCATCGGCCATTCTCCATTATCTGGCAGCTAACGAAAAGGAATTGGGGGTGGTTACCGTACACCCTGAAAGCGAAATTGGCGTGGCCCTCATGGCACTGGGGGCCGCTTATGCGGGCGCAAAGACCATGGTTGGTACTTCCGGTGGAGGATTTGCTTTGATGACAGAAGCGTTGAGTCTGGCCGGACAGGGTGAACTTCCCATGGTCATCGTGGAAGCTCAGCGGCCCGGACCCAGTACCGGTGTTCCCACATACACCATGCAAGGCGATCTTAATTTTGTTATCCATGCAGGGCATGGGGATATTTTAAGGGCGGTGCTGGCACCCGGCGATGCCGATGAGGCATTTTACACGGCAGGACTGGCCATGAACCTGGCATGGAAATTTCAAATTCCGGCCTTTATTCTCTCTGACAAACATTTGAGCGAAAGCATATTCAGCTTCGACGCCGATCTGGACAGGGTTAAACCGGAGAAGCCGCTTCTATGGAACCACCAGGGAGAATACAAAAGATACCTGGACACTCAAAACGGCATTTCATCTTTGGCTTTTCCTGGAAATCCATCGGCCATCGTTAAAGCCACATCCTATGAACATGATGAAAACGGCATTACCACTGAGGAACCAGAGGCCATATCGCGGATGCAAAGGAAACGGCTGCGCAAAAGAAAAACCCTGGAAGATGAGCTTGAAAAATATGAAACGGTGAATGTATATGGAAGTGCTGATTCAAAAACCGCTCTTTTGTGTTGGGGCTCCACCAAAGGGGCGTGTATCGAAGTGGCCGAAGCCCTGAATCTTAAAGTGGTCCAACCCCTGATATTGGAACCTTTACCGGTAAAGGCGCTAAAAAAAGCCCTTTCCGGTGTTGATAAAATCATAGACGTGGAAGTCAATGCCACCGGACAACTCGCGAAACATGTTGCCGGTCACGGTTTCTGTATTGACGATATGATTTTACGTTTTGACGCGCGTCCCTTTACCGTGGATATTTTGCTTGACAACGTAAAGGAGGTGCTCTCATGACAAGCATTAAAGAATTAGGGACCTATGCCCAGAATACCTGGTGCCCCGGTTGTGGCAATTTCGGCATCTTGACATCCATCAAAAAGGCATTGACAGATCTTGAAAAGGATGGACTCAATCTTAATAACGTGGCAATCGTCTCGGGAATCGGATGCCATGCCAAAATTGTGGATTATATCAATGTCAACAGCTTCTATTCGATTCACGGTCGGGTTCCCCCGCCCATGACCGGAATCAAGCTGGCAAATCCGGAGTTGACGGTGATCGGTTTTGCCGGCGACGGAGATGCCTATGGTGAAGGCATCGAGCATCTCATTTTCAGTGCCAAGCGAAACTTAGACCTAACGTTCATTGTCCACAACAACAGGGTATACGGCCTCACAACCGGTCAGTTTACGCCCACCAGTCCTTCCGGGTTTAAAGGACGGTCGACCCCGGAAGGCAGCCCCGAAGATCCGTTAAACCCCATCGAACTCATGCTGTCTTCCGGTGCCACTTTTGTCGCCAGAGGGTATACGCGGAATATGGAGCATTTACAGTCTTTAATTAAAGCAGCAGTCAATCATAAAGGGTTTTCCTTTATTGATGTGCTTCAACCCTGCTTCACCTTTTTTAATACCTATGATTATTACAACAAAAGGGTGTATGAGTTCTCCCGACAGGATTATGATGTTTCAGACAAAAAGGCCGCTTTTGTCAAGGCCGGAGAATGGGCTTACGGAGAGGGCGAGAAGATTCCCATTGGCATTTTTTACCAGGTTAAAAAACCGACCTACGAGGAGAAACTTTTGGCAGGAAGGATTCCTGTCCAATTAACACCAGGGGATATCCGTCCGGTCCTCGAAAAACATATATAATAGAATTTATTGATAAAAAATAAATCCTTAACCCAGATATAAATAGCATTCAAGAGAATAAGGAGCGTAAATCCAATGAAAGAAAAAGTTGAAAAAGCGTTAAATGATGTCAGACCACATCTTCAGGCAGACGGCGGTGACGTGGAACTTGTTGATGTGGAAAATAATATTGTGAAGGTCAGACTAAAAGGTGCCTGCGCCGGTTGCCCCATGTCCCAGATGACACTCAAACAGTGCATAGAGCGGTATATTAAGAACCTAATCCCGGAGATCATCAGCGTGGAGTCCGTGTAGTTTCTCTATACATTTAGCAGCATAATTTGGCCCTGTCAAAGAGAGGTGTCGGTATTTTCAAATCGAACAGAAGCTTGACGGGGTTCACCTTTGTTAAGAACTTACCATCCAACCCCTTGACAATGCCCGATCATTGAAGATATGGAGGATTGTTTATGACCAAGGTCAAAACATTTACAAGTTCCTTAAAGATTTTTCATGCAAAAAAAGAACTGGACGAACTTGATAGCCGGGTCAATCGGTTTATCGAGGAAAACAGCGTGAACAAAATACATTCGGTGAGTGATGCCTGCACAACGGATGATAATGGCGCCACCATCGGAATTATTCGGGTCATTGCATACGAGTGAGCCGCTTTAAAACCGGTTCTGAAATCGTAACGGACTTGAAAAAAGATGGTTTCCGGGGAAGCGTATCGGCACAATCGGATTGAGATTATTAAACATTGTTTGATTTTGTTCAATGACATGTCGAAGATACCGGACGTTGATCGGGGTCCAACACAGGGATTGGGAAAAAGGGGGGCGTTTTTAAAGGCCTCAAGAATTCACGGGGTAAAAGGAGGGTTTCATGGCAGTAATTACCATTAGCAAGGAGTTTGGCTCTCAAGGTGAAAAAGTCGCATCGCTGGTCGCAGAAAAACTGGGTTACGAATACATCGGCAAAAATCTGGTGGCGGATATTGCTAAAGAACTCCATATATCTGAAAGTGAAGCGGCAACGTTTCATAAAACGTCCCAGTCACGGATACTTCGTTTTGTCGATCGCTATACCTGCTCTATTGTCCAGAAAGTGGTTGACCGTGAGCACGGCTGTTTGGATGACAAGAATTATTATGAGGTCACCAAAAAACTGGTTGAAAATGTATATAAGGCCGGGAACGTCATCATTCTTGGATGGGGAGGCCAGTGCCTTCTAAAAGGAAAGCCGGATACGCTTCATGTCCGTTTGATAAAGGATAATGATTTGAAAATTAATGAAATCATGACATCCCAAAATCTAAGTCATAAAGCCGCAAAAGATTTTATTGACAGAGAGGAAGGTGATCTAAAGGCGTATATCAAACACTACTTTAACGAGGATTGGAATGCCGCTCATCTTTACGATCTAGTTATAGATATGGGAAAAATATCGGTGGAAAAGGCCGTTGATATGATATGTGATAACGTAAAGCATAAAACCAAATAATCAAATTAAATATCACTTTCTATAACCAAAGAGCTGAACAGAAAAAATTTCTTTAAGGCAACTAAAAAGATTCACCATTTTGGGTGCATTTCTCTGGACGTGAACACATCGCTGATGTAGCCTAAAGAGAAAAAAAGAAATAATGCCTTTAAACCCGAACACGTACATGGCATCCACCCGGCAGCTGGTTGCTGATCAGATATTCAAGCCTACCCAGCGATTTTTCAGAAAAGAAGCTGCCAGCAGTATATTGCTCATTGCCGCAACGATCATTGCCCTTATTTGGACCAATTCCAGAATCGGAGAAACCTACCACAGCTTTTGGCACACCGAAGTTTCCTTTGCATTCGGACATTTTCATATCAGCAAAACACTCATCCACTGGATCAATGACGGTCTCATGTCGTTGTTCTTTTTTACGGTGGGTCTAGAGATTAAACGCGAAATTCTCGTAGGAGAGCTTGCGACTCCCAAAAAAGCATTGCTGCCGGTGATTGCCGCACTGGGAGGAATGATTGTACCCGGTCTAATCTATGCAACAATTAATGCCGGAACACCAACCAAAAGCGGATGGGGAGTCCCCGTTGCAACGGACATTGCCTTTGCGTTGGGCGCGGTGGCCGTATTCGGCCGCAGGTTACCGGTGGGACTCAGAATCTTTCTGGCGGCTTTCGCCATTGCCGACGATCTGGGTGCGGTGGTCATTATCGCAATCTTTTATACCAAAGAAATTGTTTGGTCTTATCTTATGATCAGCCTTCTTTTGATTGTCGGTCTTGCTATCGCAAATTTTCTCTGGATTCGACAGACACTCATCTATGCGATTCTGGGACTTGGCGTCTGGTTTTTCGTCCTGGGATCCGGTGTTCATCCCACCATCGCCGGTGTGATTGTTTCTCTTTTTGTGCCGGCCCGTGGAAGGTATGATACCGACAACTTTTTGCAAAACGTAAAGAAAATAACGGAAAAGTTTGAATGTGAAGAGCAAAGTTGCGGTTATTCAATCCTTTTGAATCAAGACCACTTACATGCTGTTCAGGCCATGGAACTGGCCTGTCATGATGTGGAAACACCGCTGCAGCGATTAATGCACGCCCTGCATCCATGGGTTGCATTTTTAATTCTGCCTTTTTTTGCATTGGGGAATACCGGTTTGACATTTCACAATATCGTTTTTTCGGAATTGTTCTCAAGTTCGGTAATTATCGGAATTATCTTTGGTCTGGTTTTCGGAAAACCCATCGGGATCATGCTGTTTTCCTATGTCTCGGTTAAGACCGGGATCGCTTCCTTGCCCCAAGACGTCAGATGGTCGCATATTTTTGGAGGGGCCATGCTTGGGGGGATCGGTTTTACCATGTCGCTGTTTCTTGCCGACCTTTCGTTTTCCGGGGCTCAAACACTCAATTATGCCAGGATTGCGATCCTTACCGGATCCATTCTCTCGGCGGCAATCGGCATGTCATATCTCGGTTTTATCAGCATCTCTGTTCCCAATAGAAAATGACGGTGTGGATAAGATCTAAAAGAAACATATTTATATTTTTAGAACCTATCCAAATAAGGTTAGGATTTAGACCAAGACGTAAAACTTTGAAACGTTTCACCACATCGCTTTGAACACTTGGATGGCTTTTAAGACACGTTCTAGCGGGGAGGATGTATTATGGATTTTGCATTATCGAAAGAACTTCAGATGCTGAAAAAGGCGGTTTCTGAATTTGCGACAAAAAAAATTGCACCCTATGCGGATGAGTGGGATGCAAACCATTATTTTCCTTATAAAGAAGCCGTCAAACCCATGGGAGAACTCGGCTTTTTCGGAACGGTCATTCCGGAAAAATATGGTGGAGAAAACATGGGTTGGCTGGCAGCCATGATCATCACCGAAGAAATCGCAAAAGCCTCCAGCTCTCTTCGGGTGCAGGTCAACATGCAATGTCTTGGAAGTGCGTTTACCATTTGTAAATACGGAGATGATGCCTTAAAACAAAAATACGTCTCCAAATTAGTCAACGCCGAATATCTGGGCGGATTTGCCATAACAGAGCCCGATGCCGGTTCCGATGTCATGGCCCTGACATCCACCGCCGAAGACAAGGGCGATCATTGGTGCTTAAACGGCTCCAAGACCTGGATTTCCAATGCAGATGTGGCGGATGTGATTATTTATTATGCCTATACGGACCCGGATAAGGGCTCCAAAGGCCTCTCGGCCTTTGTCTTAGAACCAAAGAATTTTAACGGTGTTAAAACATCGGCACTAGAAAAAATGGGATCCCACTCTTCTCCCACAGGCGAAATATTTTTAACCAATACAAAAGTCCCTAAAGGGAATATCATTGGAAAACCCGGAGACGGTGCAAGGATTCTCTTCGGGTCTCTTAACCAAACCCGGCTTTCGGCAGCTGCCGGTGCCGTGGGAATTTCTCAGGCATGTCTGAACGTATCCCTAAAATATTGCAATGAACGCAAACAGTTCGGAAAACCCATCGGCGAGTTTCAAATGAACCAGGACATGATTGCCCAAATGTCCACCGAAATTGAAGCCGCCCGGCTTCTGGTTTACAAAGCAGCCTGGGAAAAGGATCAGGGAAACCTGAACAACGGTCTCGAAGTGGCGCAGGCGAAATATTTTGCAGGCGAAGTCGCAACCAAATGTGCCAACTATGCCATGCGAATTCTGGGAGCTTACGGTTATTCCACGGAATATCCGGTGGCTCGTTTTTATCGGGATACGCCAACCTACACCATGGTGGAAGGATCGGCCAATATATGTAAATGGATTATTGCTCTGGATCAGCTTGGTATCCGAAAGGCAAACCGATAAACCATAGCCCCCGATTCGGAATTTTCACATACACCTTCCTTAACATTTCGAAGCTTTGCAACGGCCAACATTATCTTGAGGGCCAAAGGAAAATTTGTTGAAAGAAACACAACCTCTAAAACCATGACAACTTATCTTTCAAAGAACATAAATAAGTCCGCATCTCGAACCTTTCGCGAAACCATCCAATTTTACTTGATTGACTGCAAGACACCATTGGGCAAAGCCATTGATATTTTCATCATATTCCTAAATCTCATTATTTGCGCTATTTTTGTCATCGAGACCTATCCCGTGTCCGAGGCGACCAAGCGTTTGCTATGGAATGCAGAGGTTATAATTGTATTGTTTTTCATAATTGAGTATGTTGCGAGACTTTACGGTGCGAAAAACAGGCTCAGGCAATTAATTGATGTGTATAGCCTGGTTGATTTCATCGCCATAGTACCAACTCTTTCTTTGCTGGTACTTCCCCTGTTCGGCATTACGCCAAACTTCGGATTTTTAAAAGTAATCCGGATGATTCGTGTATTACGGATATTCAGATTTTTGCGGTTCACGGCAGATCCTGACTTCTTCTTTGGAACCATCACGTTTCGATTTTTGAATTTAATCAAGCTCTTTTTAACCATATTCATGATTTTCTTCATATCCTCCGGTCTCTTCTTCCACGTCGAAAATGCGATGAATCCAAATGTTCGGACTTTTGGAGATGCATTCTATTTCACTGTGGTAACCCTTTCAACGGTAGGGTTTGGGGATATAGCCCCTATGTCCGAGGCAGGAAAATGGGTCACCGTACTGATGATACTTTCGGGCATTATCCTTATTCCGTGGCAAGTAAGCCGTATCGTCAAAGAGTGGTTACACATTGCCACCAAAAAAGACGTCGTTTGTCCGGGTTGCGGCCTCCGTTACCATGACGACAATGCCTCACATTGCAAATCCTGCGGACATATTATTTACCAGGAATATGACGGGGATTAACCCTGTCATAGACTGAGCGTTTCAAATAGTGACAGGTTATAAAAAAGCAGCAATTATAAACAAATAAGGGGGCGAGGAGTTTTAATTGTAAACACATAAGCACGTGTTCATGGGGTGTGCTCTCCCGTTTCACTTTGGTGTCTACGTGGCTGGTTATTTCAATGACTTAGTGGCGAGGGCATTCCTGCCCCCTCCGCGTCCTCCCGCGAGAAACATGCGGGAGCCGCGGTTTCCCCCACCCCTAAGCCATTGAAATAACGAAGCCACTCCGTCAATGTCGTTAAACGGATGAGCACACCCCATGAACGAAACAACACATATATCAACTTCCGCCAGTGAGAGCCGAATGGATAATCTTTTTTAAAAGCGTGTACTGTTTGAGTGGTTTAGGGAGCGTTAGAAAGAACAGACGCATATTGAAACATTACAACACCAAGAAAGTGTTTGCTTCAAGATTAACTCATTGTTTTTATATTGAATTTTGTTTTTTCTTTACGATCCTTTAATCACGAGTTTACACGGTTTGACCGGCATGCTCCCCGTCGGCCCTGTCCTTTAGGACGGGGTCAAGGGTAGCTATATTAAATAAATTGAGTTCCTTACCGGGAAGCTCCGCCCTTTATAGGGCGGGAACGCTTCAAAAAAACATTATCCATGGAGCGATTGAACAAAAAAGCAACAGGACCCCTCAAATAAATGTGCATTGCTAAAACCACAAACAGATCTCATCTAATATGTTGATTTATTTAAACAAAAAATTGTCAGCATTTGAAACGCTCCGTTTCGGTCTGTCTTTCAATGGAGATTCATAAAAATGGGAATTCTGCTGCTTGAAGGCGGAAGTGAATTTCAGGGAAAAATGGAAGCGCCGGACAGAAAAGCTTTGGCGCTGGCCGGGGGAAAAAATGCTGACGTGGTTATTATACCGACTGCCGCAGCCCCAGACAACAACAGCCAACGCGCCGGCAATACGGCAATGAAATGGTTTCGAACACTCGGTGCAACCAATATTTCCGTTTTGCCGATCATCGATAAAGAATCCGCCGATGATCCGGAACTCTCGGCCGAACTGGAACGTGCAGACCTGATATTTATTCTTGGAGGGTTTCCCGGCTATCTGGATCATACGTTAAAAAAAAGCCGTTGTCTGGATGCTGTTTGGCGCGCATATCAAAAAGGCGCCGTACTTGCAGGGAGCAGTGCGGGTGCAATGGTTTTATGCGAGTGGTATTTCGACCCTACCGTCAAAGAGATTAAGAAGGGCTTTGGGATCATAAAAGATGCCCTTTTGATTCCCCATCACGACACCTTCGGTGGTTCATGGCATTCGCTCTATTTTAATCACATTTCAGACATCCGGTGTATCGGTATCGATGAGCAGACCGGTATGATCAATCAAAGGCGCGATCATCGCTGGACGGTGTATGGCAAAGGAAGCGTTACGTTGTATTTAAACATGTCCATTATGTCTTATAAAACAGGCCAATCATTTCAGTTTCAATAAAGACAGAATTTATGTTACACTTCAACGGGTTTGCTTAAATGATGGGTGAATCGAAATGTTCGACGTATAAAGGTTATTAAAATATGTCAGCTATAATGGGCACGATCGTTCTCATGGGTTCCGGTGAACTGACCGCCACAATGGTGGAGGTGCACAAAAAAATGCTTGCCCGATTTCCGGGTTCCCCCACCGCTGTCTTCTTGGACACACCCGCGGGTTTTCAACTGAATGTCGATGAAATTTCAAGAAAAGCGGTTGAATTTTTTCGTATTCACGTTCAAAAACAACTTACCGTCGCCTCCTTTAAATCCAGTGAAAATACAAGTGCATTTGAAGCAGAAACAGCCTTTCACATGCTTCGAAATGCAGATTATATGCTAGTGGGGCCGGGAAGTCCCACATATGCTGTTCGCCATCTTCAAAAAACGCCGATCCCTGATATTTTCGTTAAACATATACAATCGGGTGGATGTTTGGTGGCCGCAAGTGCAGCAGCACTGACCATGGGACGTTTTACACTCCCCGTATACGAAATATACAAGGTTGGACAGGACATCCATTGGGCTGATGGACTCGATGTTCTAACACATTTCGGTCTCAATCTGGTGGTCGTACCTCATTGGAACAATGCCGAGGGCGGAACCCACGATACCCGATTCTGTTTTATGGGAAAACCACGCTTTCAGCAACTCGAGACCCTTTTACCGGATGATGTGACGATCATCGGCATCGATGAACATACTGCCTGTATCGTTGATCTTAATGACCGGCAAATCGATATACAGGGAATTGGCCATATGACCATCCGAAAAAAAGGGCGCGAAATAACGTTTGGCAAAGGAGATCAAATTCCCTTTGACGCCTTGGTTAAAGACATCAATCAAAGAGATTGGGCATTAAAAGATATTGAGGGCATTGAACAAACCGGTGATCAAGAAGATTCAACATCTTTATTGCATAGAGTTAATAAAATTAAAACTTCTTTTCAAAATGGGTTGGCATATCACGACCCAAAAGAGACGACCCATGCTCTTTTGGAATTGGACAGCACCATATGGAAAGCACAAAAGGATCTGGAAGATGAAGAGCGTATTTCTGAAGCACGAGAAATACTCAGAGATTCCATCGTACTTTTAGGCGCCGAATTGGAGGCTTCACCCCGTCATCTTCGAAAATACATATCCCCCCTGGTTGAACAAATGCTTCAATTAAGGGCACGATTTAGAAACGAGCAAAAATGGTCTGAAGCGGATCACATACGGAAGATCCTTCAAGATTTCAATATTCAGGTAGAAGATACCATGGACGGGTTTCAATGGCATTTCATTGGTGAAGACGTTTAAACTTTAAATGTTCGGTTCTAAATTCAGGGTTCAAAGTTAAAGGGTTATAAAGGGGGCACAAGGTCGGATGGTAATAAGTTTACACGCCTTTGGCGGCGCCGGTCCGAAGAATTCCGGACCTTTACGGAGAAGCGACCGGGGATCAGAAGTTTCGAAATGGCGTGAAACGTCGATCTTATTACATTCTAACCTTCTTAATTTTTTAAGTAATAGGGATCTTTAACCTTGGACCGCTCAACCTG
>JAFDCA010000345.1 GCA_019313025.1 Deltaproteobacteria bacterium | reverse complement strand
GTTGATTTTTCTGCCGAATTTCATCATTGCGCATTGGCATAGAATCGATAAGTTCAAAAATCGTTTCTAAATCAATCTGATCATTCCGTTTAAGTTTAATACCACCATCTTTACCAATTAGAATGACTCTAAATGATCTCTGTGGTACGGAAAAGTGTCTACGAATCGAATCGACTTTACTTTGGTCTAAAAGAGCCCTATTCATTCGAGATGAGCCGAGTCCAAACAACTCAAATATAATTAAATCACGATCTTTTACTTCAGCCTCTTGGGCAATAATTTCACTTTGTAATTTTTTGAAGAGACTATCATTTTCATCTGGGGCGAAAATTAAAAGCAGTCGATTTTTCCACTGGAATTGACTTAAATCCATTGGCATTGCATCCTTTTGGTCAAATATCATTAAGGCCGCAAAAATGATAATTACAACCGTAAATACTTTCACGTCTTTTTAGTCCTCTCTTAGGATTAATTTATGTTTGTAAGTTGTAATTTACTAAGCATTATATGTATACGATAAACTAATGCAATACATTATAAAGTATTTTCTGAGAAATTGCTTTGATTTCTTCGGTTTTGAAATACCTGGTCCTAAGGGTCAGATTAAAAACAATTGATTTCCCAAATAAATTGTTGCAAGATTCGTGCGAAGCACTCCAAACGTATAATGAAGAAAATTGAATACTAAAATATTAATGACCTACCCAATTCCAAGTTCCTATGAGTAGATGGTTTCAGTTTCATACCCTTCAAATATCGATCCAATGACATCATCAGCAATGGCTCCAATCATTTTAAGCTACAAATAGTTTCATTTGAACATTTTATTTTTTCTTTGTATTTGATATTTCTGAGTTAGTAATTTAAAAAAACATATGAAAGACCGATTCCTGTTAAGGAGAGAAAATTGGGTATCATTACTGCATGTACAATGGATTGCCCGGACGACTGTTCTTTGATCGTTTCTAAAAGTCCCGAAGGATCCATTAAAATAAGAGGTAATCCGAAGCATCCCTTTACTTCGGGATTCACGTGTAAAAAAATACGAAGACACGGTGAGCGCCTTCAAAGTCCGGAGAGAATTCTCACACCGTTATGGCGAAATAATAAACATTGGGAGACAATTACCTGGCAGGATGCACTAGAGTTGTGTGCAACAAATATTCAAAGATTCCGACAGGAGCCCACCTCGATTTTACACATTCAGGGAGATGGTGCCAGAGGAGTGCTGAAAAACGCCAATAAGCTTTTTTTCATGCAACTGGGCGCGAGTCGAACCAGAGGATCACTTTGTGATGCCGCGGGTTTCATGGCGTTTATACATGATTTCGGCTCCCGGGAAAACCATGATATCAATGATCTGTTAAATGCAAAAACCATTGTGAATTGGGGAAAAGACCTGTCAAGAAGTTCAATTCACCTGGCAGCTGCTGTTCGGAAAGCAAAGAAAAATGGTACTAAAGTGATCTTGATCTCCCCTGGTGATGATAAACCCGATACGTTTTCAGATCAACATATTCAAATCCGACCCGGCACTGATCGTTTTCTGGCAGCAGCAGTGATTCTCCGATTCATCCGTAAAAACAATATTTCGGAAAGGATTCTTGACCGGACAAAGCATTGGGGCAAATTCAAGTCGCTGATATCTCTTTATGATGAGAAATCGCTTATTGATCAATGCATGGTTCCTAAGCAGTCAGTGGACATACTATATGAAGCGTATTGCAAAAACTCACCGTGTGCCACAATAGTCGCAACAGGTTTGCAGCGTTACCGATATGGAGGCGAAAATGTTCGATTTATCAATGCATTGGCTCTGATATCCGATCAAATCGGTAGGGCTGGAGGCGGATGTTATTATCACCTTCATTCAATGCGAAACTTTAATTTGCAATGGGTTGATGATACTGAATCCACACCCCGTCGATTGTTTCGCAAACCCTTAATTGGAAGAGAAATTATCGAGGCTAAAGCCCCGCCAATCAAAATGCTTTGGGTGAATGGATGCAATATCGTCAATCAGGCGCCCAACACCAGGGAGATTATTCGGGCGTTTCACTCGGTTGACTTTAGGGTCGTGGTGGATGCGTTTATGACAGACACGGCTGAACAAGCAGATTTGATCTTACCATCGGCACTTATGCTGGAACAGGAAGATGTTATTGGCTCTTTTGGACATGATTATATTCACTATGTTGCAAAGATAGTCGAACCTCCAGGGGAAGCCAAAACAGATTATTGGATTTTAACAGAATTGGGCAAAAGAATCGATCCTGCGATTAGTCTCCCCGATCCGAAAACGTGTTTTAAAAAGTCACTGGATTCAGAATATCTCTCCACAAGCCTTGAAGAATTAGTCGAAAAAGGGTTTGTCCGGGCAAACCATCCAAAAATTAGCTATGAGAAGATGCGATTTAAGCATCCGGACGGCAAGGCTAGATTCCCGATTCAACTCCATGATGAGCCGGACCCCCCAAAGGATTATCCGCTTCGGCTGTTAACCCTGGTGCGAAGAGATGCCATCCACTCTCAAATGCTGGAAAAATGGCAGATAATGCCACCGACAATATGGATGGCAGAAGAAAGCCCATACATCAAAAGAATCAATAAAGAAAAAAATATATATATTGTCTCTCCACTCGGCAGACTAAAAGTTAATCTGGAAACATCATCCCATTTGCACCCGGAGATGGTCTTGTATCGTCGAGGTGATTGGGCAAAACTGGGCGGTGGCGCCAACCAACTCATCCAATCCGACATAACAGATATTGGCAGCTGTGCCCCTTATTATCAACAATATGTGAGAGTAGAAAATGGTTAGATACGCTTTAATTCCCGAACCATTTCGGCTGATATGCAACCGTTGGGCAAAACACTTGCAACAGATAAATGATCGCAATTCGCGTATCCACTATATTAAGCAGGAGATACCTGGGCTCCTCGAAAAAAAAACGATATTTTATGAAATCCTTGAAAAACTATGTGCTGGTGATCCATACCCGGATATTCGTTATGCAGGGATCTTTGATAATGAATTGATGTTATATCTGGATAAAAGCCGCCGTTTTTCCATTCGGATGTACATCTACAACCCATGGGAATATACATGGATCCATGATCACAATTCATGGGGTGTTATCGGAACTCCCTTTGGTTCATTGGAAGTAATCGAATATGATCGATTAGATAATGGCGAAAAAGAAGGCCAAGCAAAATTAATCGAAGCAAAAAGAAAGATTTTGAACCCTGGCGAAGTAGAGATTACCTTGTCACTCAATGACGGCATTCATCAAACCGGTAATCCGACATCCAAAACAATCATCATGATCTGTGTTTATGGAACCCCTCTGAGAAGACTTTATATTCAACGTTACGATGATAAATCCCAAACGGTATGTAAAGTCTATCCTCCGCGTTTACAACGCAAGCGAATCGCCAAAATGGTCTTAGACTCTTTTCCGCAATCAAAGTAATGAAAGGCTTCATATATATAGATATATGTTTCATCAAATTCATATTGGCTGACGATTTTATCGCTAAAACTCTTTATCGGACCGAGACAGTTTCTTGTATATTGTGATAAATTATCTTACCATTTATTTTCATAACATACTTTATGTACCGAAAAATCTTCAGTGTTCGGCAAGTCATCTATGTCAATCTGTTCAACACCAAACTAACTCACCATCGGCATTTTGTTTTAAGCATTTCCAAGACTATACGTTGTTACTCCATTAATGATAGAAATAATTATTTTTTCTATAAAATTACCTCATTGTATACCAACTGACACCCAATTTGATGGCAATGCCTCATCAGATGAGTCAAAACAGATTCTTTCACAGCAATTGTATTTTTAAAAAACCTGTGATAAAAAATACCATCCCTTAAGAGCAAAGCGTTAATGTGGAAAAGAAGTCACTTGATTCCAAGAAATTGTTCTGATGTGCGGCGAATTTTACTTTTAAGATTCCGTTAAGGCCAAAAGAACAGGAACAAGAAACTATGCAGAGAAAGAACAGATTTTACCTTTTCATCATTCTCATATTGATCATTTTAGGAGGTTTTTTCTTTTGGAACCGCTTTATCGATGAAAGAAGACAAATCGAAAGCCATACCCGTGATATTATACCTCGGGGGAGTCTGTCCGACTTTGAAAAAACTACTATTTCCATTTTTAACGCTGCCGCGCCGTCGGTTGTTTACATTTTCACCGAAAACGCAGTAACTGGATTTTTCGGAACGCGACAGATTCGCCAAGGTGCTGGTTCCGGATTCCTTTGGGATAAAAAAGGACATGTGGTTACTAACTTCCACGTCATCGAGGGCGCCCGACGAATCCAAGTTCGATTAGAAAGCGGTGAAGCCATCGATGCCACTTATGTGGGAGGCTCTCCGGATCATGATTTAGCTGTAATCCGCTTGCGGAGAGCTCTTTCCAGCATCCAACCTATTCCAGTGGGAACTTCTGGTAATCTGCAGGTGGGGCAGTCCGTACTCGCTATAGGGAACCCTTTTGGTCTTTCCCGTACACTGACCACCGGAGTGATTAGCGCCCTCAACCGGAGATTACCAACGGCAACTGGACGCGAAGTGGTCGGCGTTATCCAGACCGACGCCGCCATCAATCCGGGCAACTCAGGAGGTCCATTGATTGACTCAAGTGGACTCCTGATCGGGGTCAATACAGCCATCATATCTGAATCTGGTGGTTCGGCCGGGATTGGATTTGCTGTTCCTGTGGACGTGGTTAACGAGGTGGTCCCGCAATTGATTGCCAGAGGTAAATTTCCTCGGCAGGGTATTGGAATCGTCGTTCTTGACGATGAAATTGCTGCCAGCTTGGGTATGGTCGGCGTGGTGATAGACCGGGTGATACCCAATTCCGAAGCCGAGCAGGTTGGCTTGGAAGGAATCGATTACCAAAGACGTATTTTGGGAGATGTAATCGTTGAGGTGGAAGGAGAGCCCGTGACAAACCTAAACGATTTTATTCGGATTCTGCAAACCTTCGAGATCGGCGATACCGTTACTCTCAGTGTTCGCCGGAGAGATATGGTACGCAAGGTAGTGGTTACCATTATGGACATATCATAGGATTTATCCGACCGTCTCTGATTAAAAAGCTTGAAATATATACGATCCCATACAGGCCTTATACAACCAATTACCCCTTCCATGGTTCTTGCTGTTAAACGAAATTCATATCCCGGTTAACACTGGTGATGATTTAAACTTGGGCAGCTCAATTCCACAGGATTTGCCATTTTGACTTTTTGGAAATTATAGACAAACTTATTGAAATTGGGTTGAATATTGGAAAAATATAATTAGGTTACAAATAAATTGTAAAAAGGCCTGTAAAAATAAACACGGTGGTAAGTTTTTCTATTAAGTATTGAACAGACAGAACTGATAGATATTATGTTATAACAGAGGCGGGATATGTCCAAATGTTGAGGAGGTCACATGGAAAAACAACACAAGTTTTCTATTTGGTATATTCTTTTAGGTATTTGGGGAGTGTTCATTATTCACAATATGATTTTTACAGCGCTATCCATCAAGACCATCCCTTACAGCGAGTTTTTGAAGCTCGTCAAAGAAGGAAAGGTTTCGGAAGTTGCCATTACACAGAATCAGATTCAGGGTCGCCTTCTCAAAGACGGAATTGAATCTGGAAAAGGTGAATTATTCCGAACCGTTCGCGTCGATTCAGACATATCTCAGTTATTAGAGGAAAATAACATTAAATTCAAGGGAGAGATCGAGTCTACCTTTTTCCGTGATCTATTCTCATGGATTGTTCCTATTTTTATCTTTGTCGGCATATGGTATTTCATGATGCGTCGAATGGCTGGAAAACAACCGGGTTTTATGAGTTTGGGTAAAAATAAAGCCAAGATATACATGCAAGAGGACTTAGATGTTAATTTCGATGACGTCGCCGGTGTGGATGAATCTAAACAGGAATTGGTTGAGGTAATCGATTTTCTTAAAGAACCTCAAAAATTTACCAAAGTGGGCGGTAAAATTCCGCGGGGCATTCTTTTGGTGGGGCCGCCCGGTACCGGCAAAACCATGTTGGCCAAAGCTGTGGCTGGTGAAAGCGGTGTACCTTTTTTTAGTCTCAGTGGCTCTGAGTTTGTGGAAATGTTCGTTGGTTTGGGAGCCGCGCGTGTAAGAGATCTTTTTGAACAGGCCAAACAGAAGGCCCCTTGTATTATTTTTATTGATGAATTGGATGCGCTTGGTAAGGCTCGAGGTTTCGGCACTATGGGCGGTCACGATGAACGGGAGCAAACGCTGAACCAACTACTGGTTGAAATGGACGGCTTCGATCCCCAAATCGGGGTGATTCTGATGGCTGCCACCAACCGCCCTGAAATACTCGATCCGGCGCTTCTTCGACCTGGACGTTTCGATCGTCAGATTTTGGTAGACCGACCAGACAAAAACGGTAGAGAAGCCATCCTCAAAGTCCATCTAAAAGACATTCAGTATGAAGATAACTTAGACGTTGAGAAAATTGCGGCAATGACACCAGGAATGGTTGGTGCTGATCTGGCAAATCTTGTAAACGAGGCTGCACTTTTGGCGGTGAGGCGCAACAAAGACATCGTCACCATGTCGGAATTCGAAGAGGCAATAGAACGTGTTGTCGCAGGTCTGGAAAAAAAGAATAGGCTCATAAACCCCAGGGAGAGAGAAATTGTCGCCTACCACGAAATGGGTCACGCTCTTGTGGCATTATCGCTGCCAGGTACCGATCCGGTTCAGAAGATCACCATTATTCCCCGAGGTATTGCTGCCCTGGGATATACCATGCAGGTCCCTACCGAAGAACGTTTTCTTATGAAAAAAACAGAGCTGTTGAATCGTATCGCTACACTTTTGGGAGGCCGTGTGGCTGAGGAAATTATATTCGGAGATATTT
>JAFDCA010000344.1 GCA_019313025.1 Deltaproteobacteria bacterium | reverse complement strand
CGCGTTAAAGAGAACATCTTCGAAGTATTTCAAATTAAAACATAAAATCAAACTACTGAACGATATTCTAAAAAGCCATGGCCATGTTCTCTTTTACGCGCTTTTGTTTGCGAGTTCTTGCCGATCTCAACGAAATTATCCGGCGGATGAAACGGAATGTTATTCTGACAATAGCTATAACATTTGACGAACTCGTAAAAGGTAAAATTAAGACGGAAAAGTAAAAAGTTCAAGGCGTCGCGAAAATTGTGGAATGATGGGTACTTATGTGCACCGCAGTGAACACGGAATGAAGCGCATAAAGAAATTGGACTTTTTACGAAGCCGTCACTTTTGAAATTATACATGCGCATTTACACCCTCTGTACAGGTTTGAGAAGCGAAGAAAACGTTGTCGGTATTTTGAAGCATTTCGAGATAGAGGTTGTTCTGGATGTCCGGAGCTATCCCAAGAGTCGGGTTCGGATCTTTAACCGCGCTGATCTCGAAGAAATATTGCAAAGAATAGGCATTCATTATCACTTTTTGGGAAAAGAGCTTGGCGGATTTAGAAAAAAGGGGTACGAAAAATATGCCTTGACCGAATCGTTTTCCCGAGGCGTTGACAATATTGAACGCATTGCCAGAAAAAACTCGTCGGTCATTGTGTGCGCTGAAATTCTGCCATGGAAATGTCACCGCCGTTTCATTGCCCTGGAATTACAAAGCCGTTAATGGGAAATGTTACATATCATTGAAAAAGACAAATTCTGGAATCCCAGAGACAAGGGGTAAGGTCTTCATTTTTTGACCGGACACACGGATGCTTGAAAATCAATTACGCCGAGTGTCAAACCAGGAAGGGCCAAGGGCACTCGGGTCCTGCCGGACAGGCTATCCGACTTATATTGAAAATTATGAAAAAGATATTATATTTTTCACATAAAAATAATTATCGTCATCAATCAAAAAGTAGCATTTTGTCGGGCAACTTTGACAGGATAATAAAGATAGAATTCCGGAAATGCTGGAGCCATATGATATTCATTGGTTCAAAAACATTTCGGCATTCCAGACTTTTGATCAATTGATATGAATGTTGTAGCAGGAGGCGTCAATGAAGCATAAAAAAGATACCTCATCCGTTGAGGCGTATTTGAAAAAACAGTCATATATGAGCGACAAAGAATTAGAACAGAAGATAAAGAACATGACCGATGAAGATCTAATAAGGGTTTTCTTGGCCATGATAAGGGAAGACGAAAACAGGGCCAACTACCTGTTTCAATTTATAAAAGAAGTTATCAACAGCTCCGCTGTATTGGGCAGCGAAGGGTATCAGCCCATCGCTATGTTCACGTTGTACGCTCGTCAATCGGCCGAGGCCACGGAGTTTAAATTCCGCCCTGCCAGGACAGGAAGTGAAGAGGTGTATCGAAATTTGAAATTGAAACGCTTGTTCGAGCTTGTTAACGACGCATGGGTGAAGCATGGTAATGAGGTTTTTGGAGATATCACCGAAGAGACTCGGATGAATATGTCGGCGGTAGATGCGTGGACAAAAGCAATTGAAGATCAAAAAGAAGAGATCCCCGGATAAACGCCGGGAAAATGCGGGACGCCCAATTCGGGTAGGCAACAGTTAGATGAAACAGACGTTAGGTTTGATACGGAATATGGAGTTAAAATGACTGTAGGCCACTGGTTGATGAAGTCAGAGCCGAGTGAATTTTCGATAACAGATTTGAAAAACAGTCCCAATCAGACCGAGCACTGGGACGGTGTTCGAAACTATCAGGCTCGCAACTTTATGCGGGATAAAATGCGCATTGGAGATCGTGTTTTGTTTTACCACAGTGTCGTTAAGCCTTCGGTGGTGGGAACCGCAAAAGTTGTCAAGACCGGATATCCGGACTTTACGGCATGGGATCCGAAAAGTAAACACTATGATCCAAAAAGCACACCTGAAAATCCCATTTGGTATATGGTAGACATTTGTTTCGAGAGTCAATTCGCCAAACCGATTCTTTTGGCCAGGCTGAGGACGGTTCCAGGACTCCAAAACATGCTGCTGCTTCGCAAAGGCATGCGCCTTTCAATTCAGCCTTTGACCGCGAAAGAGTTCAATATCATCTTTGCAATGGCGAATCCATAGGTAACTTTTGGGGTATCCTTGTTCAATATGGGTTTAAATGTTTGTTGGACATGAGAGTTTAGGCAGATATACCAAAAGGGGAGCTATACTGAATAAACCAAGATCCTTACCCGGTCGCGAAGCAGAACCGCAAATGGTATGCTGGATGAGGATCTTTTGTAACATTTTCTGTTCCGAAAAAACTTACAGACAACCGTATTAAGGAGATGATGATCATGCATGCAAATTTTCAGAAGTTTTTAAAACAGCAATTAATACTGCTCACGGGCATGTTTTTTATTTCGGGGTTTTTAATTTTTGGTATTGCGCAAGCTGGAAACAAGTGGTTAGAGAAAGGAACGGATCTTTTAAAAACTTACGGGGAAAGCAGCGAGACATCCGGTATTTCGGTGGACGAAATTGCTGCCGGGCTTAAAGATGCGCTTCGTGTCGGTTCGGAGAATGTCGTCGCTCAGTTAGGCCGTGTGGACGGTTTCAATACAGATTCAGCCGTTCATATCCCGTTGCCAAAACAATTAGACACCGTAAAGTCTGTTTTGGATAAAGCCGGCATGTCCGGCCTGCTTAAAGACCTTGAGCTGAGACTCAACCGGGCAGCGGAAGTGGCGACGCCAAAGGCAAAAAAACTTTTCTTTCAGGCGATTACGGAGATGAATTTTGACGATGTTAAGAAGATATACAAAGGTCCGGAAGACGCCGCCACCCAATATTTTAAAAGTAACATGTCTCCCTCTCTCTCAAAAGAGATGAGACCCGTTGTCAATAAAAGCCTTTCCGAAGTGGGGGCTGTCAAGGCTTATGATAATGTTTTGAAGGAATATCGATCCTTTCCTTTTGTTCCGGACGTGAAAGCCGATTTGACAGATTATGTGGTTGAAAAAGGGATGGACGGAATCTTTTATTACATGGCCAATGAAGAAGCTGCGATCCGCCAAAACCCTGCCAAACGAACGACGGATTTGTTAAAGCGTGTATTTGGTACAAAATAAATTTTTTAAATCATTTATCGCCGAAGTGTTAACATTTGGCCATTAGTGAATAATTAAGTGTTACAAAGTGACATAATAACTATTCCATAAATTCAGACAGGGACAATTTATAAGGAGACAAAGAAATGGACATATTTAAAACATATAAATTGATGGGTGTTTTTTTCCTCGTCCTTATTATCTCTAGCTGTGCGTCATGGCAAGAGAACTACGGAAAGCTCCAAATATTGCCAGTCAGCCATAACGACGTAACCATTCAAGATTTGATAAACAAATGGGATGATTATCATGTATATTATTCCGATCGTTACGATGGGTACAACGTTCGATCACCTTTGGGGATCATGTTCGATCCGAAAAATAATGATACAACCCTAGTTGGTGATCGGTGGAAAAAGGTCAGGAATCAAAAAGATTTGATGGAGATGACAAAATGGATTTATCCGACCACTCAGTATGAGCCTTGGCTCAACAAAGTATTGGGACCGGATGGCCGGTTTTATGGGTATATTTACTATTCTTATGGATTTGTCACCCTTAAAGTGGTTGACGATAAAACAATGTATGTATTTAACCTGGAGCATCCTCATGAAGAGGGCGATGGTGAGCCCCAAACGTAATCCGAAACGTCTTTTTTGCGTATGTGATTGAAACTTGGAATATCAAGGAGGTCTGTCATGAGTGGCGGTATTGTTTTTTCACCTTTCCAATTAAAGGGTTTTACACTTAAAAATCGAATCGGTGTTGCGCCTATGACGCGCATGTCCTCCTCCGAAGACAGTATCCCTCGACAGGATATTTTTGATTTTTTGATTAGAAGGGCCCAAAATGGGGCTGCCATCGTTTATACCGAAGCGATTGTTACAGATTATGAAAGCGCTCAAGGTTATCCAGGACAGTCCCGGCTGGTAACGCAACGACAGATTGAAGCATGGAGACCCGTGGTACGGGCAATCCAAAAAGAAGAATCTATCGCCATTATGCAAATGTTTCATTGTGGACGAATTGCATGGCCTGGTATCAATCCGGCAAATCGTGTGATAGCTCCAAGTGCCGTTATGCCGAAACAAATCAATCCAATGACCGGAGAATCTTATCCGGTGCCTGACATTATGACTCAGTTTGATATCGATCATGTGATCTTGGGTTTTGTGGAAACAGCCAAGGGGGCCGTTGAAGCCGGTTTTGATGGCATAGAAATCCACGGCGCTCATGGTTATCTCATCAATAATTTCTTATCCTCTTACGCTAATGAACGTACAGATCTTTACGGAGGATCCGTGGAGAATCGTTTCCGATTTGCCCAAGAAGTGATTCAGGCTGTTAAAAAAGTGATTCCTGATGATCGACTGCTGACCTTCAGAATTTCCAATTGGGGGGTTGCAGACCCGAAAGTGTCCCTGTTTGACAGTAAAGAAGAATATCAAACCGTCATCAAGATGTTGTCAAAGGAGCCTATCGATAGCATTTCTGTTTCAACTTACAGTTACAAGGATAACGCTTTTGGCACGAATCAAAATATGGCGGAAATAACCCGGGAGGTCACGGATTTACCATTAATGATTTGTGGACAGATATTTGACAGGGATAGTGCGGAGGATGCACTGAGGAATGC
Source organism: Deltaproteobacteria bacterium (assembly GCA_019313025.1). Next base: position 6,521 of record JAFDCA010000344.1, on the reverse strand, counting down.
CGATATCGTATTAAGCGCGAAATCCCTTTTGTTGAATCCTAATTGGGTGGAGGATGTTCGTTCAGGAAAGCAGTTGCCTCTTTATAAATCAGAAGAAGCGAACGTTGCATATACCGATAAACCTTTGCCCTGATGTTGTCTATTAAACTCTTTAAAAAAATCATAACTTTAATGACACATCGTTTGTTATAACCGGAAAACATAGATGAGTTTCAACAAAATCCCCAGCCTTTCCAAATCTCGATATTTATCAGGATTGCAGTGTCATTTGCGTTTGTGGCATTCGTGCTTCAACCGCAATCTTGCCAGTGAAGCAACACCTTCTCAACAGGCGCTTTTTGACACTGGACACAAAGTGGGTGAACTGGCAACCTGTCTGTTTCCAGGGGGTGTTCTGATCCGGGAAGATCATTTTCACCACGAAGAGGCTGTCCAAAGCACACGAAATATTTTACAGGATCCAAAGGTAAGCGCAATATTTGAAGCCGCTTTTCTCTACCATGATGTCAGGATACGGGCAGATATTCTCAAGCGGACGGAAGGCGGGCGGTGGAATATCATCGAGGTGAAGTCTTCCACTTCTGTAAAAGACATTCATTTGCCGGATGTTGCCATTCAGTATTATGTTCTAAAAGGAAGCGGTTTACATATCAACCGGGTGCTTCTTTTACTCATAAACAATCAATATGTCTATGATGGGAACAATTTCGATCTGGAAAATTTCTTTTCTTTTTTTGATGTCACAGACGAGGTCCATTCAATCCAAAACGAGATATCTTCGAGAATTAATGAACAAAAGCAAATGCTCAGCGCCCCTGACGCCCCTGTGATTCAACCCTCCCGACACTGCAACACGCCCTTTACATGCGAATTCTGGGAATATTGCACTCAAGACATGCCCGAGCACTGGATTTTTGATCTATACGGGATTTCACAGAAAAAGTTCGATGAGCTGAGGGGCATGAATGTTGAGAATATCAAAGATATTCCTGACATCTTTAAATTAACCGAACTCCAGGAGCGCATGAAAAAATGTGTAAAGAATAATGAAGCCTTTATTTCAAAAAAGCTCTATGCTCGGCTTAAAGACGTCGAATATCCTGTTCATTTTCTGGATTTCGAAACAGTGAATCCTGCGATTCCCATTTACGCCCATACCTCTCCTTATCAGGTTATACCATTTCAGTGGTCGGATCATATTCTTTACAAAGACGGGTCCCTTGAGCATAAGGAATATATTTGCGATGACCTTAGGGATCCCAGGGAAGATTTTACCCGGACACTTCTGAATGTTTTGGGCGAAGAGGGCAGCATTTTCATTTATACAACCTATGAAAAGACCATTATCGAAAAGCTCGCCGAACATCTATCTCAATATCACGATCACCTGTTACGCATCCCGAATCGTTTTAAAGATTTGTGTGCCATTATACGACAATATTTTTATCATCCAAAATTTCATGGTTCCTTTTCACTCAAATCCGTGTTGCCGGTTTTGGTTCCTGAAATGAAATACGACACGCTTTCCATAAAGGATGGAAGCCATGCTTCTTTTGAATATCTAAGATTTATAGATCCAAAAACAGCACCTGAGGAGAAAGAGAAAATCAAAGAAGCCCTATTGGCCTATTGTCGTCAAGACACGTTGGCCATGATGAAAATCAGAGATCAATTTATTAAAATTGAGATAACCTCCCAAAAAGCAGGTGGTCCTAAAATCACCCATGAGGTTAAGTGAAATATTGAAGGACTTGGTAAAATCAAACAACAAACAACCACACGGCCCCTTGGACGCTTTGTCATGTTAAGAGGTGATGATATGAAAGTGACGCTGGTAATGGCCCTTACCGTTGATGGCAAAATCGGCAAAAGCCCTGAACATTTCCCGGACTGGACAGGAAAAGAAGATAAAAGAATTTTTGCACAAATCACCAGTAGGGCAGGTGCCATCATTATGGGCTCAAAAACATTTGATACCATTGGAATTCCACTGCCGAACCGAAAAAACATCGTTCTGACGCGTGATATGAATCGCAAGTCCAGGTGGGAGAATTTGGTTTACACTGATAAAAAACCGAAAGAGATTCTGGATGGCCTGGGAAAAGAGGGTTTTTCGCATGTGATTTTGGCTGGCGGCTCCCTGGTGAATTCCCTGTTTGCCGAAGAAGATTTGATAGATGAGATTATCGTGACCATTTCTCCAAAAATATTCGGGTATGGTCTGTCTCTCTTTTCCGAAGAAATTGCCATGGATTTAGAACTAGAGGAAATAAAAAAAATAGGAAAAAATTTGGTGTATCTCAAATACAAGGTGGTAAAAAAATAGCCATCGCAATAAAAATCGAGGTCAAAATTGTATGGGCTCCTGTTGTTTTTTGTCAACCGTTAACGGAAGATTTGGCGCTGGGTTCAATCGTGATCCTTGATATAAAATAACCTAATAGGAGAAAAACAACCCATGGCATTACATTTTACTCTGGAAGAGTTCGAGCAACGTAAACAGAACGCGCTGAAACAGATGCACAGACGAGGCCTGGAAGGGCTTCTCATGTTTCGTCAGGAAAGCATGTATTATCTCACCGGTTATGACAGCTTCGGATATGTTTTCTTTCAATGTTTGTTTCTTGGTGCTGACGGACATTTCATGCTTTTGACCCGCATGCCGGACCTCAGACAAGCCCGTCACACATCCATCATAAAAGACATCCGTATATGGGAGGATCGATCGGATGCAACGCCCGCAAAGGATTTAAAATCTGTCTTGACCGAATTCGGGTGCAAAGGAAAACGACTGGGTGTAGAATATGATGCTTACGGATTGACCGCAAAAAACGGTAAGATGCTTGAAAATGAATTTGCCGATTTTTGTGTTTTCGAAGATGCGTCTGACTTGGTCAGCAAGCTCAGGGTCTTGAAAAGTCCAGCCGAAATGCAATATGTGCGAAAAGCCGCCGAACTGGCGGATTTGGCATATGATGAGGCGTATCGTTTGGCGGGTCCGGGTACGGATGAAGGAGACATACTGGCCGCTATGCAAGGGGTCATATTTTCCGGCGGCGGTGATTATCCCGGAAATGAATTTATTATCGGATCAGGTAAAGATGCGCTCTTGTGCCGTTACAAATCCGGACGTCGCAAATTGGATGCAAACGATCAGCTGACCCTCGAATGGGCGGCAGCCTATCGCCATTATCACGCCGCCATGATGCGAACCATCCCCATTGGCAGCGCAACGGAACAGCACGAAAAAATGCATCGCGTCGCCTTGGATGCCATGCAGGCATGTAAGGAGGCTTTAAAGCCCGGACGCCCCATCAGCGAGGTTTTTGACGCCTATGCCCGAATATGCGATGATGCAGGTATGCAAAATCATCGACTCAATGCCACCGGATACTCTCTGGGTACCACTTTTGCACCCAACTGGATGGATTGGCCCATGTTTTTTCACGGCAATTCTGTCGTTGCAGCCCCCAACATGGTGTTCTTTCTCCACATGATATTGATGGACAGCGACAGCAACCATGCCATGTGTTTCGGCCACACCGTGGTCGTTACTGAAACCGGTTGTGAGACGCTTTCCAGGCGGCCATTGGCTCTCATTGTCAAATGAATCCAGCCGCCTTCGAAGTTGACGGCTTTAAAAAGTCATTGTCGAAATCAAAACGATTGAATATACTGTCAGCGGGTGTGGAAACTAAAGAATCACTAACATGCCAGGAAAAGGAGAATTTATATTTCTTTTGATTCCTTGATTCCTTTTAAAACCGAACGAGAAAGACCAATGCTTAAGAAAATTATAACAGGAGGTCAAACCGAAGCAGATCGTGCTGCCCTTGATGCCGCAATTAAGCTGGGAATTGATCATGGCGGATGGATACCAAAAGGTCGGATTACAGAAACCGGCACATTGCCTGAGGATTATAATCTTCGTGAAATGCCAACCGATAGTTATATTGAGTGTATCAAAAAGAACGTCAAAGATTCAAAAGGAACACTTATTATATTTTATGGCAAACTCACCGGAGATCTTTATCGCGCTGAAAGAGAAACGTTGAAACACAGACATCAGCTTCTTGGTGTCGATCTCAATCAGACAATTGCGTTTCATGCGGCATCTCTGGTCAATGACTGGATTCAGTTAAGACTCATTGATGTTCTTTATGTGATTGGCCAAAGTACAGCCGTGAATCCTCACGCAGGAAAACATACGAAACTTATGCTCGAGAGAGCATTAATATTGGATTTAATGAACGTCCCATACCAAAGGGCCATTACCGATTATTCCAAAAACGACCATTTGAAGAAACGGCCACTGCTTCCAAAAACCATTCATGAAGCTGTCGAGAGATTGATCACTGAAATGGTGCTTAAAGATAAGGTCGTTATCGCCAATATGACACATGATGAACTTGTTGATCTCAATTCAAATCTGGGTGCATATATTCGAAATGCATTTCGTCTTTGGTCCGGAAATCATGAACTCATAGAATCCTGCAAATTTGTGTCCAAAAATAAACAAATGAACGTGGACGAGGCATCTTATGTCATTATTGAAGCAATGTGGGAAAAATTGCGGAACACCCACAAGTTGAAAGTCGTTAAATAAAAGAGGAACCGTGATCAAATACTGATTATTGATAGACAACATGGGGTTGATGAAAAGTCCTGCCCCGGAGTGAAACCAAAGGGAGCTTTGATTATGAAAAAAGAGGGTATTGAGGTTCGAAAATGGCCGGATGATTCGGTGCCGGATGAAACAACAATCCGTAAAATTTTAGCTGCTGAAGATTTGAAACCCTATCGCTGGTCAAACAACCCGGAGGATATTTACGGTACCCACTCGCACACCTTTCATAAAGTAATTTATGTCGTTAGGGGATCGATCACATTTGGATTGCCTGATAGCGGGGAACGAATTTTGCTTCATTCCGGTGACCGACTCGATCTGCCGGCCGGCGTGTCCCATAATGCGGTCATAGGAAGTGAGGGGGTTGTTTGTCTGGAAGCGCATCGGCAGGCAGAAAACAAAAGCTCAAGTTTTATTTAAAATAGAATCCGAAACGTTAGAAACAATTCCCACCCGATGACAATCATAAACACGCCGATGACATAAGAAAAGAGAGAACGGGTGAAAATCTTTAATTTTCCTATAAAAAAATTGTTGAGTATCAAAAGAACCACCACAGAATAACATGTCAAAAAATATTTCACACTTATGAATGTAAAGGGGCCAAAGTTGAGAAAATAAGCCATTATGGGATTGATTTCACTGGCCCCGCAATCGATGAGGAATAATGTTAATAATGCATCGGTGATACTGAGAAAAAGAATGAATACGATGGCCACAAAAAGTTTTGAACTGTATTGGTCAAAATAGACAATTTTATTCGTATCCTCCTTACGGCGTATTTTTTTTCTCCGGCGATGAATAAACAAGGACTTGATTTCAGGCACATCGAGGCTGCGCCGGTCTTTCCCGGATCGTCTATCAAAACTAAGCGTGTCTTTCGGGTATCCTGTCATAAATAAAAAAAGGTTCCTCGATGAATTGGTTTGGCTATTTGTCATCAAGGTCATCAAAAATCGTGCCAAATGGAACTGTTGTATAATATCATTAGATTACAATGGGATATAAAAAACAAAACATATACGAACCATGGGGTTATGAGATAAATTACATACATTATTGTGTAATTTATCTCACATTCCAAGAGAAGTTTGGTACACGGATAGGGGTAACAAAAAAACATGACATTTGAAGCCGTACTTTTTGATCTTGATGGGACATTGATTAATACCCTGGATGATATCGGGGATGCTGTAAATAAGGTTCTGTCAAATAAGGGATTTCCAACCCATGCGATTTCAACTTATCGAAAGTTTGTCGGAGACGGCTCAAGTATCCTTATAAAACGGGCACTGCCAAAACAATATCGTAAAGACAAAATTATCGATGCCTGTCTAAAAGAATATATCGAAGATTATGCTCGTAATTATAATGTTAAATCCAAACTTTATTTTGCGATACCCAACCTATTGGATACATTAAAGGCACAAGGCATGAAACTTGGTATTTTGTCGAATAAGCCTCATACCCTTACAAAAAAATGTGTGAACACTTTTCTTTCAAAGTGGGATTTCGATGTTGTTTTCGGGCAACGCGAGTCGGTTCCCCGTAAGCCGAATCCACAAGGAGCGATTGAAGTAGCAAAAACATTGTCCATACCGCCATCCAATTTCCTTTATTTAGGCGATACTGCCATTGATATGAAAACAGCTGTTTCTGCCGGCATGTTTCCGGTTGGCGTGCTTTGGGGTTTTCGATCCCGAAAAGAGCTGCATGAAAGTGGAGCAGGTGCTATTGTTGTCGATCCTCTAGATGTTTTAAATCTTTTGCAGGGCCTGTGACTTCCAGATCGTGCTTCATCTGCCCCCGGCGGGTTTTTGCCTGACGAAAATGAAATTACCGTTATATTGTTTTTGTTACCTAAATTACACAATGTGAAAAAAATATAATAAAT
>JAFDCA010000343.1 GCA_019313025.1 Deltaproteobacteria bacterium | reverse complement strand
CCTTAAAGGTGAGTATCATTGCGATTGTTTTTGGCATACTCATCGGTCTCTTTGCCGGCATTGCGCGCATATCATCGAGCCCAGCCCTAAAATGGTCCGCAATAACTTATATCGAGTTTATTCGTGGTTCACCCCTTCTGGTACAAATCTTTATCTGGTATTTCGTTCTGGGCACACTCATTAATAATATCCTTGCCAAGAAGGGGATCGGCCAAATTTCTCCCCTATTGTTCGGTGTTGCCGCACTTGCCTGTTTTGCTGGAGCGTATGTGGCGGAAATGGTGAGAGCGGGCATCCAATCCATCCATTTCGGCCAAATTGAAGCCGCCAAATCTCTGGGCATGACCTATGTCCAGTCCATGCGGTATATTATTCTTCCCCAGGCCCTGCGACGAATCTTACCTCCCCTTGCCGGCCAGTTCATCAGCCTCATCAAAGACTCCTCCTTGCTCGGTCTTATTGCGATCCGGGAATTGACCAAAGCAACTCGCGAGGTCATCACAACCAGCCTTCAACCCTTTGAACTCTGGTTTGTGTGTGCAATTTTATATCTCGTTTTAACCTTTTCCCTTTCTATGTTTGTGCAGTATCTGGAAAGAAGAACCCAAGTCACCTGATCATTTCAATCTTCCCACCAGATATCCGTCCATCAACAAATGTATCATATGATGCAACACACAAACAACTAGGACGATTCCGTATTGCGGAAAAAGAGAAACCTGCAAGATTATTGAAAGTGGGAGGGTTTTTTGACCCCCCATGAAAATAACGCTTTCTCGCCGGCCTTTACCAATCTTTAAAAATCGGGTAAAAACGCCGGCAACGGCCAATAGTGTTCCGTGGAAAATAAAAACCAACAATAAAACGATTCCCACCGATGCGCCGCTGTTTAGAATCGCGTCCCTCGCCTGGGACATGGCCATCCAGACGATGACCAACACCAAAATTTGGTTCAGAATTTGCAATCCATTGATAGTTCGATCCAGAAACGATTCATAAAAAAAATTTATGGCCAAACCGATACAAAGCGGTAAAAGAACATAAATCCCGAGTTTGATCATGATGGCAAATTTGTCGATGTTAACAACAGCCGAATCTCCAACCAATGTTAAAAGCAAAGAAAGCATTACCGGTATGGTAAAAACGGCAAGTCCATTGGCCACTATGGTGATGACCAGCGCCTGGGCCATATTGCCGCCGGCCGCGCCGGTCATTACAACGCCGCTGCTCAACGTTGTGGGCATAACGGCAACAAGTAAAATTCCTATGACAACGCCTGTATCAAGTGGGAAGGCGCTAAATATCGCACCGATAACCGGTGCAACCAAAAAAATGATCATCAGGGCGGATAGAGTGCCTTTTATATCCCTCACACCCGATCTTATCTGCCGGGTATTTAATATTAAACCGGAAAAAAAGAATATCAGGACAATTACGGCATCCGGCCCTCCATGTATTTTTAACCATCTTCCAACGCTCGAAGCCGTCTCACTGGTATCTGCCACCGTAATAACAAAAACAAGAAAAAGCCCCATGAGAAACCAGTATTTTTTGATTAAATCAGGCAAAATAACACGCTCGGTAATATTAAGTATTTCATGGACAGGGTTGTTTTATTTACTAAATCGCACCATGGGTCAAGCAATTTTTCAAAGCGTATGAACTGCCTGGAATAGCTCATATGCGCTTGATTTTCTCTTTTTTTTTTGATCCGGAAATCATCGGACTTGACGGATTTGTGATTAATCAGCCCTAAGACGCAATAAAAGCTGTTGAAAGAAATGTCAGACATGCCAAAGGTTTTTGAAGTGGATGATATTTTCATCTTGTGGTACATATCAGCCGACTATTTAAATAGTTCGTGCATGCTCTTCACAAACATCCTCCATGATTACTTTTTAATCCCACTTTGGCCATTCCATTGAAAATGCGTTCGATGATATCTTCGAATTATATATAATCATTGACTTAATTATACGTGTATATTAAACTTCATCGTAAATTACACGCGTGTAATTTGCGATAGGGGTAAAAATGGTCGCTTATGTTTCCCGGTATATCGAGTGTCCGGTGATAGAGGATCTGAAGCATAAAATGGTCTTTATCGGCGGTCCTCGCCAAACAGGAAAGACAACACTGGCTAAACATCTCTGTGAACGTATGGGGGCTGAACCCTCCAAGCGATATTTAAACTGGGATGCGGCCAAAGATCGAGAAAATATCATGATGGAGCGTTTTCCAGCTGGTACAGGCCCCTTGATCCTTGACGAGGTTCACAAATATTCGCGCTGGCGTCAAGTTGTAAAAGGACTTTTCGATAAACGAAAGTCCGAACTTCAAATACTGGTGACCGGGAGTGCCCGTCTGGATCATTACCGCCGAGGCGGGGATTCGTTGCAGGGTCGTTATCATTTTTACCGCTTACTTCCGTTATCATGTGCTGAGTTAGATGCTAGGTCCATCTCAACCGTACAAGACTTGCTGGTTTATGGTGGTTTTCCTGAACCGTTTTTACGTCAATCCGAAAAGGAAAGCCGGAGATGGAGCAGAGAGTACCGCTCTCGTGTGATTCAGAGTGACCTGGCAGACTTGGAAAATGTTCAGGACGTAAGCATCATCGAAAATATGGCTATTCGACTGCCGGAACTTGTGGGCTCCCCCCTCTCTTTAAATGCGCTTCGTGAAGATTTGCAAGTGTCCCACCAATCTGTTTCACGCTGCATGAAAATGCTTGAAAATCTTTATATGGTTTTCAGGATTTATCCTTTTGGTGCGCGCAGGATACGTGCTGTGAAGAAAGAAGCCAAACATTACCACGTGGATTGGACCGTGGTTTCAGACACTGGTGCGCGTTTTGAAAACCTGGTTGCGTTTCACTTGTTGAAGTGGGTTTTTTTCTTACAGGATACAGAGGGGAAAAATGTCGAACTCCGATATTTCAGAGACGTAGATAAAAGAGAGGTCGACTTTGTTATCCTAGAAGATAATAAACCGATACATTTTATAGAAGCAAAGTCGTCGGGTAAAGTCCAAAGTCCGTCACTCCGCTACTTGAAGCGCAAGTTCCCGTCCGTAACTGCTACTCAGGTGACACTTGATAAAGAAGTTGACGTGATGACGAAGGATGGGATTCGGATCTCCTCGGCGCACCTGTTTCTCAGGGGTTTGATTTGATGATTTGTCGACCACCATAAT
>JAFDCA010000342.1 GCA_019313025.1 Deltaproteobacteria bacterium | reverse complement strand
GTCTGATTGTCCGCATGAATCAATGAAGGAAGGACAGAACAAAGGATCAAAAAGATGAAGAGACAGCATATTTTTCTTGGCATGGGGGGACCTCCAGGCGATGTTTAGTACTTCAATACAATTTCAATCGTGGAAACACTTATGAGCAACGTCTATGCCAGAAAGAAAAATTAACAGTATTTGAAACAGGTTTTTCTATCTTAGTATTGCCGTAATTCATTGGCTGAAGGGGGTTCAGGCGGCCATAAAAAATGCGACATTTTAGAAAAATGGTTGAATCGGATAATCGGAGAAGGCCTGACAGAAGAAAATGGAGCAGAGATTTGCACAGATGATTGTGCACTGTTGCCCAGGTTTATGGGCAATTTGATAAACGGAGGGAAGTCGACGACACAAAAAATGGAGCGTAATTTTGAGGAAAAACAAAAAGAGCGGATGGCCGGCATGACGACCATCCGCTCTTTAACAATTAGGTTAAATCAATCTGTTAGCCGTGGGGCTTTCCGTGCGATTCAGGGGCGGGTGCCGCAGGTTTTGCGGGTTCCTGCGACTTCGTCTTGGCTGGCGTCACGGGTACCGGTGGTGTTGCCCCTTTTTGTTCGGCCTTTAAGGTTGCAATTCGTTTATCCACAACATCCATTTTTTGACGAATCAAACCGAGCTGCATATCATCGATATCCAAACGGGAAGCTTCGGAAAGAAATCCTTTTGCCTCTTTAAGGTCGGAAAGGGTGGATTTGCTGGCGGCCACATCTGCCTTGTACAAAAGAATCATCAGATCGATGTTGCTCAAGCGCTTGAAAACAGTTTCTTTGGATGCCGGTGTTATGGCATACGGTGACGCCTTATTTATATACGTCCTAATGCCTTCAAAATCCGGCAGGCCCGGAACTTTCAATAAGGTATCCGCCTTTTCCACATAATAGTTGAAAATAAGCGGGTAAACATCTGTTTTGGAATAAACGTCCTTGGCTTTTTCAGGCGCTTGAACACCGGGCAGCGAGATCAACAGTTTTTCACCCATGGGAGCAAAAATTCCCTGAAAGATTTTCAGGGCACCGTCTGTTGACTGGATATAGTATTTGCCCTGGTTTATCATACTGCTGCCGATAACAAGTACAATCAGCAGTGCCAATCCGGCAGCCATATATTTCATGGCCTTATCCATGGGATCAGCCGGGATGGTGTCGTCGGAATCGGGCGGTTCATAGGATACCGAAACTTCTGGTTCAGCGGCGGCCTTTTCAGCAGTGGCTTTTTCAGCAGCGGCTTTTTCAGCGGCGGCCTTTTCAACGACGGCCTTTTCAGCAGCGGCCTTTTCAGCAACGGCTTTTTCGCCGGCGGCCTTAATCTCCGCCATATCAAACTTTTTCATCAAAAGTTCCTTGATTCGTTTTTGTTCCGCATCCGTACCTGAAACAAATGGTGGTGACGCTTTAACATCTCCTTTGTCTGGAGCGACAGTGTATATTTTTTCAGGTTTCCAAACCGGAAATTTTTTCTGAAGAAGCTCTTTCACAGAAACTGTTCTCTTTTCGGGTGCGGGAGCGGCTTTAGCAGCAACCTTTTTCTTTGGTGCAGCTTTGTCTTTGGCGGCGGTTTTCTTTGCTGTTTTTTTCTTGGCGGCCTTCTTTTTCCCTTTGGTGGTTGATTGAACCAGGCTGTCTTTTCCCATAAAAAACCTCTTTGAAATTATTTATTGTCATTTTCCATAAAGTTTAAAATATGTTATATTAAGAAAGATTTGTATATATGAATCCATAAGTTTTGTAAACATTTTTTTATTTGAATATGAATAAGAATCACTTAGCAGAAAAAAGGGATCGGCTTTTTTCGATTTTAAAAGGATATGGGTCTTTGTTGGTTGCCTACTCAGGAGGGGTTGACAGCTCCTTTTTGCTGGCAATGGCCTATGAAGCGCTGAATACAAAAATAATCGCTGTCACCGCAGCCTCCCCGCTTTATCCGGAATGGGAAACCCGTGACGCCAGGGATTTTGCAAAATCACTGGGTGTTGAACATCTGATTCTTCAATCCAAGATAATACACCAGGCCGACTTTATATCCAATACAAAAGAGCGGTGCTACTTGTGTAAAAAATATCTAATAGAAGAATTGTTAACCATTTCAAACCACAGAGGGATTCCACATGTTGCCCATGGGGCAAATATCGATGATTTAAGCGATTATCGACCCGGATTTGCTGCAGCTCAAGAAATGGGAATCAAGGCACCGTTGGTGGATGCAAATCTGACAAAAAACGATATTCGCCGGCTTTCAAAACAGATGAATTTAACCACCTGGAACAAACCGCAGATGGCATGTCTTGCCAGTCGAATTCCATATGGAACACCGATCACCAGAAAAAACCTTAAAATGATTGAACAGGCCGAACAGGTTTTAACAAGCATTGGTTTTACAGGCTGCCGGGTTAGAGTGCATGACAAGGTTGCCAGAATCGAAGTTGATGCCAAGGATATCGAAAAGATCATCAATGGTAAAATAAGAGCGCTTGTGGTAGAAAAATTGAGAAAAATCGGGTTTTCTCATGTGGCTGTGGATATAGAGGGGTATCAGCAGGGGAGTTTGAACAGAGCTTTAAAGCTTTGAAAAACATCCCCTTTTGCCCAATACCGGTGTCGGACTCAAATTTTAATCCTCGAAATACTCAGTGTATGTCTGTGGTTAAAATTATCGTCTTTCTTGGTATTGAACAAAATTGAACGTTTTTCAAAGCTTTAAAGTCATTGAAATGACATCAGTTAAGATTTCAGCAGAATTAAAGCGTGCGAGACTCGATTAACTCAATAAAATCCGGGCAAAGAACAAGCTTATTAACGGGTTTTGGAATACGCCAGCGAGGCGCGGATAAACTCTCTAAACAAAGGATGGGGATCCATGGGACGCGATTTGAATTCCGGGTGGAATTGGCATCCCAGATACCAAGGATGATCTTTAATCTCGACGATTTCCACCAGCTCAGCATCCGGTGAAGTTCCACTGATGACCAGCCCCTTTTCTTCAAGCCTTTCTGTAAACGCATTATTGAACTCATACCTGTGGCGGTGACGTTCCGAAATGTCCGAAATGCCATAAGCCTTATGGGCCAGCGTGTTCTCTTTGATCATGCAGGGGTAAGCACCAAGGCGCATGGTTCCCCCTTTATCAGAGGTGATATCCCGCCGCTGAACGGTTCCGGTTTTATCATCATACCATTCGGTCATCAGGTAAATCACCGGGTATGGTGTGTTTTTATCAAACTCCTGACTATGGGCGCCCTCCATGGCGGCGGCATTGCGGGCAAATTCTATGACGCCGATCTGCATACCGAGACAGATGCCGAAATAGGGAATTTTTTCTTCTCTAGCATATTTAGCTGCACAAATCTTACCTTCGATTCCCCTGGAACCAAATCCTCCGGGAACCAATATACCGTCAATACTTTCAAAGGTTTCTTTACAATTGTCTGTTTCGATTTTTTCGGAATCTATAAATTTGAGGTTCACCCGGCAATCATTGGGAATTCCGCCATGGCGGAGGGCTTCATTCAGACTTTTGTAAGATTCCGTTAAATCGACATATTTCCCG
>JAFDCA010000341.1 GCA_019313025.1 Deltaproteobacteria bacterium | reverse complement strand
CGGGAAATGATGCAAAAAGAAATATTGCCCCGTCTCGAACAAGAATTGGAAAATTTAAGAAAACGTTTGCGTGAAAAAGGACGCGAGGACGAATTAAAGCCACTTGAAATTAAAATGGACGAAATTAGGAGAATATAGCGACCCGATGAAAATGATGTATGACCCATTGCGATAAATGCCTATAAGAATCGTGAATACAAATAATTGTCTCTTGGTTAATGTCATATTCGAATTTTTTTGTTAAAAGCTCGTTTATAATTTCAATCATCTTCTTTGACCCAAAGGTCCATCAAAAGATTTCCCATCATCGAATTCTCTCAATGCTGTACAATAAATCTCTTTTGGGGTTAACATATCAATATGTTGTGGTATATTTTCCTTGACACACAATATATTTTATCTTATATAAAGATATTTTAACATAAATTGAGCGATTGTCGGGTTTGCTGGAGATACGCCCCGCGTAGCGGGGTCTCCGCTTTGCTATGGCAAGTCTTGAGCGTAACGAAGTTCCGACATCTTTCTACCGCGGGCACCAGACATGGAATTTCGCCATATAAAGCGGAATAAACCTCCGCGCTTGGTGCCACAAATGTCTGGTCATGCGAATCCGCCATAGGATGGATAACATCGGAAATCCCGACAGGTTTCAAATATATGGAAAAAAAAGGAAGGTGTTGATGGTTCAATCTTTTGTTAAATGCCCAAAAGATCCGGAAATGCAATATGATCGCGATGTTTGTCAGGAAATTTTTCGGAAAGGGGACATACGCAACTGGTGTAAACAATGTGAGGTCTTTCAGGATCAGAAGGAACCTGCGGATCAGGCAATAGTACCGCCTGTTACCAGACCCGCTTAACGTTTTTAAGAAGGTTGGTTGGTATGGATACTTGATGTTAAAGATGTGAATTTTCCAGATAATCTTAGCATAACAGAGGAGGACATATGATTGCTTCTCCATGTGCAAACTGTCAATGGAAAAATCAACCCAAAGAATTTTGCGCAAAAGATTGCGAAATTCTAGAGGCGATTCAACTTTATCAGGTATCAAATGAAAGCGAATTTTATATCTCTGCCATCGATTGTACTGAAGAAGATAGGTTTTGTGTAAACAGTCGGGATGTGATATAAATCCGTTTTTTCCACAATTTTTGAGGCCAGTCGGAAATTCAGTTCCGTCGGGACTCCCATGAGTTCCATTATCCGTATCAGGTGGATAATGGTGAAGTGCAATTTTGTTTTCAGTCCGTCTTCATGATCAAAAGGAGGTGCCACTATGTATGTAGGACGGATTATGCATACACGTCTTGTAACCGTATCTCCGGATACAAGCTTGCGCAAGGCAAAAGAGATCATAGAAGAAAAAAAGATTAACCATCTTTTGGTGGTTAATAAAAATGGAGATTTGGTTGGCATTGTTTCAGACAGAGATGTTAAACAAAGCTGGGCTTCTCCGGCCACGGCCCTCAGCGTTCACGAGCTGAACTATCTTTTGAGCCAGCTGACCGTTGCGAACATTATGGTTAAAAAAATTATTACCATATCTCCAGGAACCACCATTGAACGTGCCGCCTATATCATGCAGGAAAACAGAATCAACTCACTGCCGGTTATCGATTCTGAAAAGCTCGTCGGGATTATCACAAGCAGCGATGTCATGGGTGTTTTGCTTCATGCCATAGGATTTGGTGAGGAAAGCGCCCGTTTTACCGTTTTGGTTGAAGATCGTATCGGGATTGTTGCCGAGGTTTCAAGAATCCTCAAAGAAAAGAATATCAACATTCGCAGTTTTGTTACCTGGCCGGAGAAAAAGCATCCCGGTATTTTTCAGTTGATAATCAGAGTCGGATTGGAGGACAAGGACAAGGCCATTTCAGCATTGAGTGAAGGTGGGTTCAAAGTGCTGTCAGAATATGTTCATGATTTGACCCCTTTTCTACCGGCTGAATGAACTTAAAGGCTTTCTATAGCAATAACCCAGATAAAATTCCATTTCCACCGTAGTATCATTCCGTTTCCATCGGAAAGAGTTCGCAAATATAGCTATTGTCAGAATAACATTCCGTTTCATCCGCCCGGATAATTTCGTTTAGATCTGCAAGAACTCGCAAACAAAAGCGCGTAAAAGAGAACATGTCCATGGCTTTTTAGAATATCGTTCAGTAGTTTGATTTTATTTTTTAATTTGAAAAATCTCGAAGATGTTCTCTTTAACGCGCTCTAATTTGCTCAAACAGCTCTAATATTTTCATCAGAACAACAGACCTTTCTTATATTTTTCCCAGCAGTCTATTATTGAGCAGGCCAGCAAAATCGATCGTTGAAGAAGACTCGCTTTAATCATATATTCATCTTCGCTGTGATCCATAGCGCCGATAGGCCCTAAACCGTCAATGACAGGGGTATGTTCTCCGGCAATCAGATTGGCATCCGATACACCAGCCCTGAATTCTTCCGATACCGATAATCCAATGGATGCTGCTGTCTCCTGTACCGCTTTAAACAGTTTTTTATTATG
>JAFDCA010000340.1 GCA_019313025.1 Deltaproteobacteria bacterium | reverse complement strand
TTTAGGACAATGTTAACGATGGATGGACACTGACTAAATGTTTAATGGAATTCTATCATCTTATAGCTAATGTTAGAATAACATTCCGTTTCATCCGGCGGCTTACGGTAAATCGTGACCGTTAGTCATTCAATCGTAACATATTTTTGACACCCGGTATAAATACACTGGAAATAATTATTTAGCGTTCCTCAAGAGATCGAAATGTATCAATATAAAAAAGGAGAGTTATAATGGATAAAAAAGTGACCGTTGTCGGTGCCGGAAATGTCGGTGCCACTGCCGCTCAACGACTGGCAGAAAAAGAGTTGTGTGATGTCGTATTGGTGGATATCATTGAGGGGCTTCCCCAAGGTAAAGCTCTTGATCTTGCCGAGGCAGCACCCATTGAAAAACACGATGCCCTTCCAATAGGAGCGAACGATTATGTGTCTACAGCCAATTCTGACATTGTTATTATCACCGCTGGCATTCCCAGAAAACCCGGCATGAGTCGGGATGATCTTCTAAGTACCAATGCAAAAATCATGAAAAATGTTACCCAAGAAGTGGTGAAACAATCTCCAGATGCTGTGCTGATAATTGTAAGCAATCCCCTTGATGCCATGTGCCATGTTGCTTATGAAACCAGCGGTTTTCCCAAAAATCGAGTTATCGGTATGGCTGGCGTACTTGATTCCGCCCGATTCAGGGCTTTTATTGCAATGGAACTTCATGTTTCCGTAGAAAATACAACAGCGTTTGTTTTAGGCGGCCATGGTGATACAATGGTACCCTTACCTCGTTATTCTACGGTCGCGGGTATTCCGATTACAGAATTACTTCCCCAAGACCGTATTGACGCCCTTGTTGAAAGAACGGCCAATGGTGGCGCAGAGATTGTTGGACTTCTTAAAACAGGCAGCGCCTTTTATGCGCCCGCGTCGGCTGCTGTTGAAATGGCTGAATCGATTCTTAAAGACAAAAAGAAAATCCTGCCCTGCGCAGTCTACCTTGAAGGTGAATATGGGTATAATGATCTGTTTATCGGCGTTCCTGTAAAATTGGGCGCTAACGGTGTTGAAGAGATCATCGAAATTAAATTATTAGATGACGAAAAGGCCGCACTTGACAAATCGGCGAATGCAGTTAAGGAACTCAAAGATTTATTAAAAAAACTACAATAATTTAACATTTAAAATATCTTTCATTTTTTAAAGAAGTGAATAATACAAAGGTCACGTCACTTGCCGGTGTATCTGAACGTGAAAAATTATTCTCTCTTCTGAAGACTGCTCTTAATCTTTTCGGCTGTTATATAGCTAATTCCGGGCAGAGCGCTCAATTCGTCAAGTGTTGCTGCCCGGATTTTTTCTATACTTTTGAAATGCTTTAAAAGAATTAATTTTCTCTTTTTGCCCACACCTTGGATTGAGTCAAAGGAAGAACGCATCGATGTCTCGCTTCGCCGCTTCCGGTGAAACGAAATGGCAAAGCGATGGGCTTCATCTCTTATCTTTTCTAAAAACAGAATCAGGTCCCCTTCCCTTCCCAAATTTACAGGATTGGCCTGTCCGGGTTTATAGATTTTGTCCTGCATTTCACCCTTTTTTTCATTTCTTTTTGCAATACTGATAATTTGAATTTTTTTTTCCAACTTCAAAGATGTTAGGACAGAAACCGCTATGTTTAGCTGTCCTTTGCCACCGTCAAGCATGAGAATGTCGGGATAGGATTCTGATGGTTTACCTTTACCATATCTTCTGTTAAGGACTTCAGTCATACAGGCATAATCGTCCTTCGCGATGGCTGTCTTAAGTTTGTATCTGCGGTATAAAGATTTATTCGGCTTCCCTTTTTCAAAGACAACCATGCACGAAACAGCATTTTTTCCTGAAATACTGGAATTATCAAAGCATTCAATCCGAAACGGTATTCTGTCCATCTTTAAACGCTGCTTAAGACGAATAAGAAGTTGGGTATCTTTTGAAACTTCAGCCATGAGCTCTCGGAGGCTGTTTTTTGCATTTTCACATGCCATCCTAACAAGGCGGACCTTTTTCCCCCGTTTGGGCAAAAAAATCTTGATCTTTTGTCCCTTGATTTTACTAAGCATTTCTTCTGTTAAACGCGCATCTTCTTGGGGTGTTGGAACCAGAATCTCTTTGGGAACAAAACGTGCTGTATCATAATATTGTCGGATAAATGCCCCAATCATCTCCGATTTTGTTGACATTGTTTCCGAAAATTTGAAATTTCGTGTTCCAATAAGAAACCCGCTGCGTATAAAAAGAATGGTAATAATAGAATTTTCATCAGACGCTGCAATTCCGAGCACATCCCGGTCTATAAAATCGTTCGTAACCGCCACCTGTTTTTCAAGCGTCTGTTCTAGAGCAAACATTTTGTCCCTCAAAACCGCCGCTCTCTCATAATCATGCACATTTGCAGCGGAGATCATGTCCTGTTTAACTTTTTTAATGAGATCAGGGGTTCTTCCTTTCAAAAATAAGATAACCTCTTTTACGATGTCATCATATATTTTTTCATCCACGTCAAGACAACACGGTGCAATACATGATGCGATTTGGTAATTGAGACAAGGTCTTTTACGACGATTAAAATCTTTTTGTTTACACTTTCTGAGCTTGAATGTTTTATGGATGATTTTGAGTGTTTTTTGAACAGCGGATGAAGAAGAAAATGGGCCGAAATAGAGGGCGCCGTCATTAGAAATTTTTCTGACCACGGAAAGGTTTGGATAGGGGTTTTTGATGTCCAATCGCAAGGAAGGGTATCTTTTGTCGTCCTTTAAAATAACATTATAGCGAGGTTTGTAGCGTTTGATAAGGTTCGATTCAAGAATCAGAGCTTCTTTTTCGCTATCGGTGATAATGGTATCAACGTCCGATATGTTTCGAATAAGAATTTCTGTTTTCATATCCATTCGGGATGTGCGGTTCCCTATGCGTGTAAAGTATGAAGCCAACCTTTTTTTCAAACTTCTTGCTTTGCCCACATAAATCACGTTACCATGCTCGTCTTTCATAAGATAGACACCGGGCTTTAGAGAAATCTGGGCCAATTTATTTTTAATTCTGGATGCTGGATCCTCAGCGGCAGATAATAATTCAAATGTTGTTTTTTTCAATGTCATTTCGTTATATTAAGATTGCAAAACATGTGTTCAAAGTTCAAAGACAATCATTTCTTTCATGGCCTGGATTTGATCCCTTATTTTGGCAGCCTTTTCAAACTCTAACTCTTCTGCGGCCTGTTTCATTTCTATTTCAAGATTTTTGATGATGATATCAACATTTTCTACAGAAGCATATTGGGCAAGCGTTTCTTCCACCCTGTCTTTTGTTTTATTATTCAACTTAGACACCTGCTCAAATACAGGTGTAATTTCTTTTTCTATGCTTGTCGGTGTAATCGAGTACTGTTTATTATAAAGTTTTTGAATCGTTCGACGCCGGTTTGTTTCGTCAATGGCCTGTTGCATGGATCGGGTTACCACGTCGGCATACATAATCACCTGTCCTCTGACATTCCTGGAAGCGCGACCGCAGGTCTGGATCAGCGAACGGGTTGAACGCAAAAAACCCTCTTTATCGGCATCGAGTATGGCCACAAGTGAGACCTCAGGAATATCGAGCCCTTCGCGAAGAAGATTGATTCCGATGAGCACATCAAATTCTCCTTTTCTTAAATTGTGGATGATGTCCATTCTTTCCAAAGTGCCGATATCTGAATGAAGATACTGAACCCTTATTCCCATATCCGAATAATATTCTGTAAGGTCTTCAGCCATGCGCTTTGTCAGTGTGGTGACCAACACAC
>JAFDCA010000339.1 GCA_019313025.1 Deltaproteobacteria bacterium | reverse complement strand
TTTAGGATCCGCACCTAAAACTTTTGAAATCACGGGCGCAGGCAAAGAAAAGGGGCTGACCCGGTTACTGGATGATGTCCCTGCAAAAAAAAAAATGTACTTTTTTGCGATGGGGAGGTGTTTTCTCTTGACAGGGGCCTTTTAATGGATGCCTAAGTCAAATCCTTACAATAATACGAATTTATTACATATTAGTTCAGCTAATCAAAAAAGCCGCACAAAAGATTTGGTATGCGGTTATTGAAAATTTGAAAAGATTCATTTAATCGATGCCGATATTATTGAATAATATCAATAATAAAGCTATATTTTCTTGCTAACATAATCGTTAGCCTTAATTTCGGTGTTAGCCCCTCATTGGATAAGTAGCCCGGGCCCAATGCGGGTGATCATATCAGAAACTCTGATTGTCATGCCGTAGTATGCATGTAAAAAGCTCTTAGGTGGTAAGACACTAATATTTAATCTAAATCCATCATTTTCCAACCAAAATCATCTGATTGCAGGTTGACATTACTATATCCATTCTCTATTAGCTAATTATTAAATAGAGCTGGTTGGGGCTCGATAGCCCATCAGCAGCGGAACAATATACTGTTATTCATCCCCAGCTGTCACCAACCCCATCAGCTGCGATTTTCTGATAGATCCGCACTTGAAAAGCGAATTCTATCCTTTCTTAACCTAACAAACTTTTCTTCAGTGGATTTTTGCAAAGCCTTAAGATAAATATGGTCGAAGAATTCATCATATCCTTAGGCAATCTTTTTTTAACAATGTATCTCAATATACCCTCTTAGATATGAATGTTTTATCTAAATCTATTTTATGCGTGATCGTATTGCTGTTGTTCGTGATCAGCCTTTTGTTCATGTTGAGCTCCTTTAAGTTCCAGACAATACTTGCGAATTTAATTGGAAATCGACTTAGCGCAACCAGTCCTGCGATTTATGAGTCCATAGAAAGCGCTATCGATTTGGGACTCGCTTTGAGTGAAATACAAAATACTGAAAAAGTCATCTCATGGGTGCAGCAGAAAAATTCCGGCATTCAATCCATTGATATCTTTAAAAACAAAGGAAATATCCTGTACTCCACAGAAAAAAAGAGGGTGGAACAGGCTGTTGCTCCTCGTATTCTTGAAATTCTTAAAACCTCAGAAGATCATACCTTTCAGTGGGAGTCGGATGCTAATTTTCTTAGCGCTTTTAAGCTGTTAAATAATTATAATCAAAGGGTTGGGGGAGGATTAATCACCTACTCAAAGGATGATTACAACAGTCAGGTGATTAATTTCAAGAATTCCCTTTTTCTGAAATCCGCACTTATTTTTATTGCGTTCTCGATACTCGCCTCGATTGGAATCATGGTCGCGTTTCGTGGTTTGAGTAATTATTTAAAAAGTATTGAAGCCTCACATGATAAAATTCGAAACTCAGAAGCAACGGGAGAGAATGTCTGTTTCATTGACACGAACGGTTTGCCGGCAATGGCATCTGAAAATGCCTTAATTCGAATGGAAGCCTTCGATGATCGGTTGTGTACAATTGAAAGAAACATCGCAACGGCAACTAAGGCATTAGATACCCTTGAAATACCAGAATCTGACCATAGTGCCGATGAAAACATAACTAAAAATGAAATCTCCAATGATCAACAATCAGAATTAGCCTCAAAAATGGCTCGCCCCCTAATTTTAGTTATGATGGGCACTCTGTTTTTAGCTTCTATTATCTTTGCTTATATCAGTTTCATTGAGTTTAATCATTTTTTAGAACCTGAGCTTAAGAAAAAAGCACAATTAATTGCACTTAATATCGAACAGGATTTGACAAGAGCGGTTGAGCTTGGCATTCCATTTGAAGAAATGGTTGCTGTTGACGAATATCTTGATTCGATCGCCATCGAATTTAACGAGGTGACTTATCTGGATGTTCAAAACCTTAGCGGTAAAACACTATTTCGCGGTGGACAAATAAAAAGCAATGTCTTTAAGTTAAACAGGTCTGAGACGCCGCCTGAGGCTGAGGGCCGATTGAGCGCCATGCGGGATCAATCAAAATCTCTCAATTATAGCTACCCTATAAAAATTGATGACAAAAATATTGGATCTATCAATGTCGGTATCAACGAAAACTTTGTAAGAAGCCAACTTGACAGCATTATCTATGACAACATTGTTATTTTTCTTATCGCTGTGCTGATTGCATTCCAGATAATGACGGCTTTATTCCTTTATTATGTGACAGGACCGATAGAACGGCTTAACATGCTGATCAACCTTCAGGTAAGAGGTAATTTCAGTAAATATATCAAAACTCGCGGGGGAGATTCAGTTGGAAAAGTTACACGCTATTTATCGCAGTCCGCAAAAAAATTAAATGCCCATTTCAGAGACAAAAGTGAACAATTAAAGGCGCTTTCTGACGAAACCCTGCGCCAAATTGACCATATCGGTAAGCGTTATGGTCTGTCCCAATCTGATACACCTACCCCCTTAGTTCGTGCAAGCGTCAGCGATATTCGGATACCACTATTTTTATTTGCCTTTGCTGAAGAGCTTCAAAAATCATTCCTACCGCTTTTTATTCGGCAATTGTATCAGCCGAACCCATGGTTAAATGAATCTTTAGTCATCAGTCTACCAATTGTCGTTTGGCTCACGATTGTTGGTCTTGCTGCGCCATTTTCCGGTCACTGGTCCAAACGCTTCGGAAGTCGGAATATATTTCTGTTCGGTCTTATACCCTCAGGACTCGGATTCTTGGGTTGTAGCATGGCCGATACAATACTTGAA
>JAFDCA010000338.1 GCA_019313025.1 Deltaproteobacteria bacterium | reverse complement strand
TCTTAATATTTAAAGAGTCCTGAATGTCAAAATCTAACTATAGATCACCCTCATGTTTATGTAAAAACGAATCTTGAACCCAATCTTTTAAACATTCTGGGATCGCCGGTTCATTTATCCAAAACAATTATGAATTTAGTTTCAAATGCGGTTGAGGCAATTAATATTTCAGGAAATATTGTTATTTCTACTGAAAACCGGCATATTGAAAAATCACTAAATGGATATGACAAAATAAAAGAAGGAGATTATGTTGCCCTCTGCGTTCGCGACAATGGTATCGGTATTCCTGATGCAGACATAGAAAGAATATTTGAACCTTTTTACACTAAAAAAGTCATGGGAAAAAGCGGGACTGGATTGGGAATGGCAGTTGTTTGGGGGACCGTAAAGGACCATAAAGGATATATTGATGTAAAAAGCACTGAGGGTAAAGGAACCGAATTTACACTCTATTTCCCAGTGATCAGGCAAGAACTGACCAGTGATAAACCTCCATTATCTTTAGAAGATATAGTGGCAAAGGGTGAATCAATTCTAGTGGTTGACGATGTGGAGGATCAAAGAAAAATTGCCTCTGAAATGTTAACGAAACTGGGATATTCTGTTTTTTCTGTTTCGAGTGGTGAAGAGGCTGTCGATTACATGAAAAACCACTCGGCAGACCTTCTAGTGTTGGACATGATCATGGAACCCGGAATCGACGGGCTCGATACATATAAAGAAATTCTAAAAATACATCCTAATCAAAAAGCCATCATCGCCAGCGGTTATTCTGAAACAGAACGGGTCAAAGAGGCTCAACGATTGGGTGCAACATCCTATATAAAAAAACCATATCTCTTAGACAAAATCGGGCGTGTTATAAGGGATGAACTGGATAAACAATAGGTTGTGAATGCCAAAATACTCTAAATCCAAAATCAAAGATGATGTTTTACTCAGTTTGATTCTATCTCTCAATTGATCGATTATCAAGAAACTCTAAGTGATGTTAGGGGCCGATGAAAATTTTATTGATCCATCCTAAAAGACGAAACAAGCATAGTTATGTGGATAAAATTAAGGCTTACATTCCTCCTCTGACCCTGCCTGTCCTTGCAGGTCTGACTCCGAGAGATATTGATGTAGAGCTGTGTGATGAAAGTGTTGACGAAGTGAATTTCAACACAGATGCAAATCTGATAGGAATAACAGGAATTACCAGCCAGATCAATCGGGGTTATGAATTAGCAGACATTTTCCGTAAAAAAGGTAAAAAAGTAATTATGGGAGGCATTCATGTATCGGCAATGCCCAATGAGGCAAAAAAACACGCAGACAGTATTGTAATCGGTGAAGCAGAAGATCTATGGGAAGGAATTATTGAGGATTTTCGAAATGACTGTCTGAGGGAAGAATATAAAGCTGATAAATATACAGACCTTAAAAAACTGGTAATTCCAAAATTTGATCTGCTGAAACTCAACAGATATCGAGGCTCGGCTGGGACCAATATCCCACGTCTTCCAATACAGACCTCAAGAGGGTGTCCGTTTAATTGTAAATTTTGTAGTGTCACAAAATTTTGGGGGCCTAAAATTCGGACAAAGCCGTTGGAAAATATTGAAAAAGAGCTTTTATACATTAAATCCTTAGGTACAAACAGAATTTTTTTTACCGATGACAATTTTATCGCAGACATTAGTTATACCAAAGATATTATTGAATTGTTGAAAAAATATAATTTTTATTGGTTTTGCCAAGTAAGCACAAATATATATCGGCATGAAGATTTGATTGTCCAAATGAGCCAAGCTGGGTGTACAGGAGTATACATTGGCATTGAAACTTTTTCAGAAGAAAATCTGACTAATATCAACAAAAAATTCAACACAATGGCAGATTATAAAAAGCTTATGAGACTGTTTAATAGATACAATATCCGCGTAATGGCAAGTATGATGGTTGGTCTAGACGGTGACACGAAAGAAACCTTGGAACAAATGGTTCAGCAATTGATTTTTCTGAAAGTCAGTTATGCCCAATTCTATTTACTTATGCTGCTTCCTGGCACGAAATTGAGGGATCAGTTTCTCAAGGAAAATCGCATAATAGATTTTAATTGGGATCATCAAAACGGTACAGTCGTTACATATATACCAAAATTCTTCCAAGGTGAGGAATTACAAAATTATTACTGGGATTTGTATAAAGAATTCTATTCTTGCAAATCTATCTTCAAGCGTCTTTTTACATCAAATAATCTAAAAGGAGGAGTGAATAAAATAGTAACGACCTTAAAAACAAACTTTTATTTTTGGAAACGAATCAAAAGTGGTTTACACCCGTTAGAAAATTAGAGAAACTGTGTATGGTTTGCTTTCCTCTAACCCTTCTTTCAGCCGATACAATTGTATGTTCGTCTTTTGAGTAACTCCCTTTTATGAGTATTCCCTCCTTAGAAGCAGCAGATAGGCCAACCACCCTAAAATCCATTGGCTCATTTATTTTGCCTATGACCTTATCTATCTATTTTAGGTGTTTTTAAATTAAAAAACAAAAGGGCAATTTTTTATCTAAAAAAAGAAAATGGTTTGCGTTATTTCTTTTTAATCAAATATATCATTGATCAGAAAATAATATCATGATACACACCCGTTTCTGATTTAATATATATTAAGATCTATTGTTACGTGAGGAGTTTCGGGCATGCCTTATTTTGAATATTTAATGGAAAATGACGAAGAAACGCTTCGCCTGGATTTGAAAACAGATCCCAAGGCAATTGAAAAACAGGCCCTCTGGGCCGGTATAAAACCGGGTATGAGGGTCGCCGATTTAGGATACGGTTCCGGAAAAACTTCCTATTATCTCCACAAACTCGTTCAACCGAAGGGCACAGTGGTAGGCGTCGATATCGCTGAAGATAGAATTAAATACGCAAAAAAACATTACAATAAAAATGGAATAAAATACATCCGGAGAGATATTCGTGATCCCCTGGATGATCTGGGAATGTTCGATTTTATTTGGGTTCGCTTTGTTCTTGAATATCATCGCTCCAAAAGCTTTGACATCGTCAAAAATATATCCCGCATATTGAAGCCTGGTGGCATTTTATGCCTAATCGATCTGGACTACAACTGCCTGAGTCATTTTGGGCTCTCCGAAAGACTCCATAAAACACTTCATGGGATAATGAAAGCACTGGAACAAACTGCAGACTTTGATCCTTATGTGGGGATAAAACTATATTCTTTTCTTTATGATCTGGGCTATGAAGATATTGATGCGAGTCTAGCACCTCATCATTTAATATTCGGGAAGTTGAAAGAAATTGATGCTTTTAACTGGATGAAAAAGCTCGAAGTAGCAGTTAAAAAATCCGGATATCACTTTTTAGAATACAAAGGAGGATACGAAGAATTTTTAGAGGAGTGTAAGCGTTTTTTTTCCGATCCCAGAAGATTTACTTATACCCCCTTAATTGCCTGCAGGGGATGCAAGCCCAAAACTTAACAGATCATTGTTTCCACGTGTAACAGATGTAAAATCAGATTTTTAAAATACCTTTCAATAATCAATTTCTTTAAACAGGGTTTGTAAACACCTAAAATATTGATCGCCATACTGTGTGTTTAACACCCACAGTCGATACAGTTTCTCATAAGGTATCGATTGTATTTCTGTGTAGCCAACGGGATAAATTAGGACTGGTATCTCAGCCTGCTCAAATTTTTCTGAAAGAAGCGAAAGGGTTAAGTATAAAATATTCTTTGACAAACCATCTGAATCCAGCACAAACACTTTGATGCAGTTGGTGAGATCTGACATGTTCAACCCCACATCTGAAATACTTACCATGAAAATTGCCTTGAGATGGACATCATTTCTCAGTGAAAATAGATGTTTTTCCTTTTTAAAGCCAAGCTGTTGATATTCCTTCGATAGGTCATCGCAGTCCACCATCACGGACTTCATGTCCAGCGCATCCAACATTAAGCCCCCAGATTTATGCTCATAATACCTTTCAAACTCAATTAAATCTTCAGATTCGGCTTTAAGTAGTTTCCAGGGTTCAGGAAAATGTAATTCACGATTGGACCCTTTTTGATAATGAAAATAGGCAAACGTATTGAGGGATGACGCTTTTGGATTCTTTATCTCTTTTGCGACGCCTCCGAAGACACGGTTGGGAAATTTGTTTTCCGGCCTAAAATAGCAAAACAAATAATCCATATGCAAAGAATAAAGACTATGGGAAGCATTCGAAAAGCGACCAACCTGTTTCAGCACAGCGATTCCACTTTTTTTTATACTCGGTTTACGTGCGGCATGGTGATGAATCAACCAAGCATTTTCATAAAAACGGACCATGGCAACATGTCCTTGAATTCGACCTCTTTCCTGGTATATAAAATGCCTGGCAATCTTTTGATTTTGAGTATAGAGCTTTTTGTAAGTCGATTTGATTTTTTCTTTGTTTGCCTCGATAAATGCATATTTTGCCGGATAAATGAAACCCGATTCGAAAAAGAAGTCCCAAAGGTCGTCCATATTAACTCGGTTGCAAATATATGAATGGTGATCATCTGCTTGATGAAGTAATGCCAAAAGACTGCCGTGGTCCTCAATGCTCATATCGAGGATGGCGATACCACATTTCACCCAACTGTTGTCCTCTTCTTCCCCCATGAGCTGTCTATAAACAGCCTGGGCCTTACATTTGACGCTGAAGTTGCTTGTAAAGTTCAATTCCAGTTCAGGGATGATCATGCCGGGTAGAAGAACAGCGCAACGATTGTCTTCTTCCACTGAAAAACCGGAACCCGACAAATCAACGACTTTAAGATTAACAATTTTTTTTGTAAACGGGTGCCTGAAGATGATACCGGGTGATGGAATCAGTTTTTGGCGGGCACTTCGGAACTCTTTGGGTTTAAACCTTCGGACCCGATATTTTGTCGGTTCAAAAACATAACTTCTTGTTTTATGGCCGCTGGTCTGCTTGATTATCCTGCATTCCCCTGAATATAGAATCCCACTGTCATCGGAAAAGATCAGATCTACCGGGATATCAGGATCAATCCATTGGAATGTCTGGGGAGGATTTGCAGTGATTTCAACTCGAAAAGAAGCCGTACTAAAATCGATGAGAACACCATCAAAAGAAGCGCTGTTCTGAATGAGCTGAACCTTGAGGTCTGTGCAATAATGCCGTCTCATTTTTCGGGGACTGATTTCCCAACACGTATCTGGCAAAACAAGACGAATACCCGTGTCGTCAATATTGATTTCATTGGATTTTACCAATATTATTTTTTTGCCGTTGGGTATGATAATTTCTTGAAATTTATAGGATGACAACTGTTGAGGAATTTTATCCGTCTTATCCCAAAGACATTTTAACTCCTCTCCAAGGCACGGCTGCGGTTTGGCCCGACGGGTAAGGGTATGGTCGTATTTGGCGTGTTTAAAATTTACAAGAACGGTACCATCTTGAAAGTTAATATAATTCAGCTTATTAATTAAATATTTTTTACGAATCTCCTTTCCCTGTGTGGAACGTTCCGGTCTGGAATCTGAAGGATTTAATTCGGTAAATTTGTTGTCGCTATCCATAATCTCAATGTGTTTTTACAGCAATGGAGTTAGATTATGATTTTAACAAATCATTAGAAAATTACGCTTCAACCTCGGCTCAATCCGAACGATAGCTTTAACCCGAAAAGCGGCGTAGAAATGCACTCACTGATGCCGATAAAATTTTTGATTTTTGATCGTAACAAACAAAATGTTGTGTGTCAAGATATATCAAACTACAACATGTAGTGACGTTGTCGTATCAATCCATCGGGGAAATTTTCATCTGTTCATGCTCATGCAAGTTTCCGAGCATTTAGGATGTGTCTGGCGATTCCTGTCATCGCCCTATTATAAGCAAAAGCCATGCCGAGTCCATTATGTCCAATAACGCAACAATTACAAATTATTATAAATTATTTACAAGAAATATTTCCGCCATATATGTAAATAAGTTCATAAAATACATGTAATTCATTCCACACACATGCTGACATCTGGCCATTAAATGGTTTTTTGTAATTGACTAAATTTCAGATTGAGGTAAAAATAGTGCCGATGCAAGTTAGTTTCCATCCATAAAGGGCCTTTTTCCGCAATCTCGGCGTTAATCCGCGGGATTCCCTGTGCGACGTACTATAGTACGTCGCCTCGCAATCCCTTGATTTCCTGGATCTTGCGTAAAAATTCTAATTTCTGGATTGGAAACATATTGGTGGCCAACATTCATTCACGGATGAACATAAGTTAGACGTGTGACTTTATTCGAACATCGCATGTTCAGATCAAGATATGGATGAAAAGAACGAGCAGGAATTTGTAAACATAGCGATCTTGGACAATATCGTAGAGGCGCAGCTTGTCGGTTCTATTCTGAATGAACAGGACATCCCTCATAGGATTCGATCGTTTCATGATACGGCTTATGATGGTTTATTTCAGTTTCAAATGGGCTGGGGTGCTCTCTGGGCCCCAGTTTCATCCAAAGCTGAAATTCTTGAAATATTACACGATTTGAGATCAAAAAATTTTGATATTTGAGATTGAAATGAACTGGCTCGTACACACCGGAGTGAAACGGGAGAAAACGCCCCGTGAACACGTATTATCAAAAGG
This sequence comes from Deltaproteobacteria bacterium, assembly GCA_019313025.1. The sequence goes on along the minus strand of JAFDCA010000338.1, from coordinate 4,292 downwards.
AGGTTAACCCATGTCTGAAAACAGAACCGTTATGTCAGCGGATTTTGAGGAAGCACTGAAAATTGGTCGCCCGCCCAACGTGGTCAAACTTTTTCCCAATTCAAAGGCCCTGATCGTCAGCGGGAAGTTTATTGATCGGGCAATGCTTACTAAAGGTAAAGCCATCGCTATGGCTGCAAACGGCCGAAACAATTTTGTTATTCGAGGTGCTCTCCAGGCCGCCCAAAAAGCCAATGCCGCCATCATTATAGAAATTGCCAGATCAGAAGGTGGCGCCAGTGCATATTGTGCGGTCAATTACTGGAATATTGCGCGACAGGTCGATGCAATATGTAATGAACTGGGCATCACGGTTCCTGTGGCAATCCATGCCGATCACTATGGCATCAAAAACGAACAGGATGTCGATGCTGCCAAGATCGAGATCCCGACACTGTTTGAAGCAGGAATGACCTCCATTGCCATTGATGCATCCCATCTGCACGATGATCAGAACCTGCTGGCCAACATAGCACTGAACCCTTATGTTCCCCCATGGGCAGGGCTTGAAACTGAGGTGGGTGAGATCAAAGGTAAAGAAGGGCTCTCAACCGTCGAAGAAGCCTTGTTTCTTATTCAAGGGCTCAATGCCCACAACATTTTTCCGGATTGGATCGCCCTAAATAATGGAACAACTCACGGTATCGAGGCAAGTGGACAGGGAATACAGGTCGATTTAACCGCAAATATTCACCAGGCCCTAACAAAATACCAGGTTTCAGGCGCACAGCACGGCACATCCGGAAACAACTCCGACAGGTTGAGGGAAATAGCGGCTAAAACCAGGACAACCAAGGCAAATGTGGCCACAGCCTTACAAATGATCTCCTGGGGTCTTGAGGTTAATGACTTCGGCAATGCCATGCTCGACACGGTCGGCAACTTCATTAAAGTTAAAGATCAAGGCGTCACCGAAGACATGTGGCAAGAAATGACGGCCTATGCCGAATCCAAAGGCCTTAAGGGAGGGAATTATAAGAAGCTCAACCTACCCTTTGAAAACAAGCTGATGGGACAACCCAAAGTTGTCAGAGAAAGAATGATCAAGCGGGTTGAAAAATTCGTTTATAACATGCTTGTAAATGTCTTCAACGCCAAAGACACGGCAACCCTTGCCATTGATGCCATTCTTGAGGCTGGAACATATGATCCGGGACCCAAGGCAAGCCGAATTGAAGACCCCAAGGAATGGACCCCCGAAAAGATAGTCCAGCGAGCAGCGACAATTGTTTCAGATAAGGGTCCGGAAGGGGATTTCGACGATTAATGATGAGAGGAAAACGGTACTGTCCATATTGTGGAATCGGACTCATCGATAAATTTTGTGAAGGGGCCTTGCGCCGGTTCTGCAACCGCTGTAATGAGCCCATCTATGAAAACCCTTTACCGGCCACATGCCTGGTGGTTGTGGACGCTGAAGATCGGGTGCTGCTCGTCAAGCGCAGTGTAGATCCCAAAAAAGGATTCTGGTGTCTTCCTGGCGGATTCATGGAGCTGGGTGAAACACCTGAACAGGCGGCCTTACGAGAACTCAAAGAAGAAACCGGACTGGCCGGGAAAATCGATATGCTCCTGGGGGTCTTAACGAACCCCAGCGCCCTATACCATACCGTACTTATCGTAGGTTATTTGGTTAAAAGCTATTCGGGCAGCCTTATCGCCGGCGGTGATGCAAATGACACAGCTCTCTTTCACATGAATGAATTGCCGGAAATCGCCTTTGAAAGCCATGCCAGTTTCATCAGAATGTATTACGCAGCTTATTCTGTCTGATATAAGAGATCTTTGCAAAAGTCTTTTTGCCCAATTTCTTTATCAAGCTCAAACTGTGAGGAACGCCAATGAAACATTTACATTCCCGCCCGAGGTGGCACAGAAACAAATTTATTTCGGCCTGCTTTTTACGGCGTGCGAAACTTAATTTATAATTATTACCCCTATCGGAGAATTAAAAAGGAACGTCCTTATGGCTAAAACGGGTTTGGTTTACGATGATATATATTTGAATCACGATACAGGACCCCATCATCCGGAAACGGCAGAAAGACTCACCGCTATTATCGAATATCTTCGTATCACAGGGCTCTTTGAAAAACTTCTTTATATCGAACCTGAACCTGCAAAACGGGATATTATCGCGTTCTGTCATGAACCTCATTATATAGACAAATTTGAAAGAGACGTAACCAACGCTTCTTCGTTTATACATACGCCTGAATGCCCTTTAAGCCGGGCAACCTTCGAAGTGGCACGTTATGCCGTTGGCGGCGTGTTAAAGGGGGTTGACGAGGTGATGGAGGGACGAATTACCAATTGTTTTTGCGCGGTAAGACCTCCGGGACATCATGCAGAGCGATCACGGGCCATGGGATTCTGTTATTTCAATAATGTGGCCATCGCGGCAAAGTATCTTCAAAAACAGCATCACATAGACCGGATAATGATTATAGATTGGGATGTTCACCACGGAAACGGCACCCAGCATATCTTTGAAGAAAATTCGTCGGTATTTTACATTAGTTTGCATCAGGATCCCTCTACCTGTTACCCCGGTACGGGATGGGCTCAAGAAACAGGAAGGGGAACAGGAAAAGGATACACCCTAAACTTTCCCATGTTTCCCGGATCGAGTGACGAAGCGTATCTAAAAGCTATGGAACACGTCGAGCAAAGAATGGATCATTTCAAGCCCCAATTTGTTCTCATATCTGCAGATTTTGATGCTCACATGGCGGATCCTTTGGCGCATATCCGTCTCACTAAAAACGGATATCAAGCTTTGACACAAAGCGTAAAAAAAATCGCGGAAACTTACGCGGAAGGAAGGATCGTCTCCGTACTCGAGGGGGGTTATAGCCTGGAAGCATTGAAAGAATCGATTGAAACCCACATAAACGTTCTTATGGATGGATAAACAGCCCATGCACATCGAAACCAAGTTGATTCATGCCGGTGAACCAAAACCTCGGATCGAAGGGGCCGTTAGCCTGCCGATATTTCAATCGTCAACCTTTCAATATGCAGGCCAAGAACAATATGACCAGCTTAAATACATTCGCATGAACAACACCCCCAATCATGTTGCCTTGCATCAAAAGCTTAAGGCCCTGGAAAATGCCGACGCTGCCCTGGTTACTGCCAGCGGTATGGCCGCCATCACAACAACCTTTCTGGCCCTGTTGTCTCCGGGAGATCATTTTCTGGTTCAGGATTGCTTGTACGGCGGCACCCTCGATTTCATCAACTCGGACTTTAAAACTTTAGGCGTAGCCTTTGATTTCATTAACGGCAATGAACCCGACAGGTGGGCCAAACAATTAAAGCCCAACACACGGGTCATTTATGTGGAAACCATCACCAACCCTTTGATGGCGGTGGCTGATCTAAAAGCGGTGGTTGCGTTCGCCAGAAACCATGGATTGATTTCGATGATCGACAATACCTTTGCCAGCCCCATCAACTTCCGTCCCCCAGAATGGGGATTCGACCTGTCCTTGCATAGCTGTACCAAATATCTCAACGGCCATAGTGATATTGTGGCAGGGGCCGTTATCGGGCGCAAAGACTTGATTCAAAAAATTGCTCATAAACTCATTCACTTGGGCGGATCACTGGATCCCCACGCCTGTTTTCTTCTCCACCGAGGGCTGAAAACGCTGGCTGTTCGAATGAAACACCAGAATGAAAGTGCGCTGGCTATCGCCCAATTCCTTTCAGCTCATCCAGCCGTGGTAACAGTCAATTATCCGGGATTGGATACCTGCACCGGATTCCATCTGGCTCAGGAATTATTGGATGGTTTCAGCGGAATGCTCAGCTTTGAAATCAAGGGCGATGTCTCAACCGCAGATGCGTTTATCGCACACACGCATCTTCCCATCAATGCACCGAGTCTCGGCGGTGTTGAAACACTGATTACTCGGCCGGCAACCACATCTCATTCGGGCATGTCTCCAACAGAAAGAGAAGCTGCCTGTATTTCCGATCGTTTGATTCGACTTTCCGTGGGGCTGGAAAGTACCGAGGATCTGATTAATGATTTTGAACAAGCTTTAGCCCGAATCGAGTAAGAAGAAAATTAGATGCTCAACATTTTTGTACGTTTTAATTAACCGAGGATTCGGGGATTTTTTTTGCACAAATTTACGTGTTCAGAGGTATGCTTTTCCGTTTTACTCTGGTGTCTGCGCAGCTTGTCATTTCAATGACTTAGCAGCGGTGGCATTCCTGCCTTGTCCGCCTTCGGCGGGTTG
>JAFDCA010000337.1 GCA_019313025.1 Deltaproteobacteria bacterium | reverse complement strand
TTATAGGTGGTGGGAAAGCCATGAGCTGGAAACAAATCGAAACTCTTTCAAAAATCGGGTTCGATATTCAATGCCAAACAAAGAGCCACAGGAATCTGGCAGTTCCAAAAAAGAATGAATCAATGAAAGAATATTTAAACTCCATTGAAACGGAGATCAATTATCCCAAAAAGCTGATAAAAAAGAAACTGAATATCGAATGTAAATATTTGGCATACCCTTATGGTGAGACCAACAATCTTGTCATTGCTTTGTTAAAAAAACACGGCTACCGCGCAGCGTTCACCGTTGACCGAAAGCCGAATCCCTTCTTTATTGACAAATATAGAATCTCTCGTTCCGTAATATATGGCAGCTATAACATGGAACAATTTAAAAGTAATTTGTCCGTTTTTCACAAAAACGAATTGAAATGAAAAATACGATCAATGTAATTTTGATGATGATTGTTTTGTCTCTATTTTCTGGATGGATGGGCTTGCTTGATTCCTACGGAGATGTTTGAAACAAGGCTCCTGAAGAGACTTCCGAACAAACACTAAACAACAAGTCAGTATTTAACTCTTCTTATTACCTGAAAAAAGCAAACACATATATACATAAAGATGAGCTGCAATTAGCGCTTTTCTTTTTTAAAATAGCCGCTGCATTAAGTCCTGACGATAGCGATATTATCAGAAAAATATCTGGTTTGAAACTAACCATCGAGAAGACATCCAACAATTACTTTAAAAAAGGACAACAATTTTATGATCAAAAAAATTTCGAAGAGGCCAGCAAACAGTTTCTGACCGCGCTGAGATACAACCCCGATCATAAAGACGCTCTATATTATTTGAAAAACAAGTTGGTTCCCAGAGAATGTCTACTTTACACCTTCGAAAAAAACGACTCGCTAAAAAGCATTTCCAATAAATTTTACAAAGATCCTGATTTTGTTTTTCTAATCGTATACTTTAATAATCTTAAATCCGATACCGAACCCGAGACAGGAGAAATACTTAAAATCCCCATATTGGAACCGGAATTCAATCAAACTATCGAAGATGGTCGTCAAGACATGATTTTGGCAAAGAGCCTGTTGCTACATAAACAATTCCAAGAGGTTATCGTGGTGACCCAAAAAATCCTGGGAAATGACCCTTTGAATAAAGAAGCTATTAAATTAAAAAATGACGCATTTTATCAAATTGGAATACAGTTGATCAGTCAGGAAAAAAATTTTGAAGCAATCGATACTTTCAAAAAGATCACTCCTGAACATGACAACGCGAATGGTCTTATTCAAGAGGCTATTCAGCATGAACTACTAAAAGCAGAACATCATATAAAACAAAAAAAATATGAAGAATCTATAGATATTGCTCAAAAGATTTTGAGATATGACCCATCAAATATCCAAGCTAAAAAACTTATCAGTACCTCCCTTTGCCAACAAGGAAACGATTTGCTCATCCGAAAGAAATATGACGAAGCACTACACGTACTGGATAAAGCAGACCCTGCCAATATTTGCGTTAATAAAATTCGACTTGCTGTTAAAAAAAAAAAAAAACAACAAAGTGAATTACACTATATTCAAGGGGTCAAACATTTTTTAAATGAAGAGCTACTAAACGCCATCGAAGAATGGGAAAAGACTTTAAAACTAAATCCAGAACATGAAAAAGCTAAAAAGAATATTAAAAACGCAAGGAGCCTGTTGGAAAAGCTAAAAAAAGTCAACTGAAACAGCTCCTATTAATACATTTCGCACCCTTAATTTCCTTCGATTTTGCTCAAGTATGGTATATAAAAACTGTTTCATGCAGTAAAAGCAAGAGCCATATCCTTTTTTTCGAAAACATATGACGATGAATGACACTTATCATCGTATATAAATGAGTTCTCCCCGCAGCAAGCTGCGAAGTATTGCTTCTGCTTCAATGTATTACGCCGATGATAGGAAAAATTCAAAATATAGATTCATCCCACACGATAAGCAGCGGGGAATTCAAATTTAAAAAGTATCATGATGAAAACACCACAAAAGCGCAAAAATAAAAAAATGATTTGGGGATGGGCCATGTATGATTGGGCAAATTCTGCTTTTGCAACAACCGTTATGGCAGGATTTTTTCCGATCTTCTTTAAACAGTACTGGAGTTACGGCGTTGATGTGAATATGAGTACCGCTCGACTTGGACTCGGGAACGCCATCGCCAGCATAGTGGTTGCCGTAATGGCTCCGATCTTTGGCGCCATAGCTGATAGCGGCTCAATGAGGAAAAAATTTCTCATCTTTTTTGCATACCTCGGGGTTTTAATGACCGCCTCTTTGTTTTTGATTAAAAAAGGGGATTGGGAATGGGCTATTTTTCTTTATATTATGGGGATTATCGGTTTTTCCGGTGCCAACATATTTTATGATTCGCTTCTACCGAGTGTTGCGGATGAAAGTGAGATAGATTATGTATCCGGTCTTGGATTTTCAATGGGATATCTTGGGGGCGGTCTTTTGTTCCTGGGAAACGTGTTGATGACCTTAATGCCTGAAAAATTCGGACTGCCCGACGCAGGAATGGCCATTCGATATGCTTTTGTTTCAGTCGGCTTTTGGTGGGGTTTTTTTACTATTTTTACCATTTTGTGGGTTCCGGAAGCTCAAGCAAGGCCTGTCTCGTCAAATAGCGTTAACGTTGTTGCTAATGGTTTGAAACAATTTATCGGAACGTTCAAAAAGATCCGGCGCTTAAAAACGGTCTTTCTTTTCTTAATCGCCTATTGGTTTTATATAGACGGGGTAGATACCATCATCCGAATGGCTGTAGATTACGGAATGTCCATTGGATTTGATTCAAATGATTTAATCATTGCTCTATTGATTACACAATTTGTCGGATTTCCTTGTGCGTTGATATTCGGGAAACTCGGACAAATGTGGAGCGCAAGAAAATCGATTTATATTGCCATAGGAATTTATATGATCGTAACACTGTGGGGAGCCATGATGACCCATAAGCAAGAGTTTTATGTTTTGGCGGTCATTATCGGCATGGTACAGGGCGGAATTCAGGCATTGAGTCGATCGTATTATTCGCGATTGATACCCAAAAGTCGGATCGCAGAATTCTATGGATTCTATAATATGTTGGGCAAGTTCGCTGCAATCCTCGGACCGATTTTAATCGGCTTTGTCGGACTGATTGCACGGCATTTTTTAATGCCCCATTCTCCCACACCCGAGCAGTTTGTTCATGTCAGTCGCCTGGCCTCCAGATGGGGAATCGCATCCGTTATACTCCTATTTCTCATAGGAGGAATTCTTTTATTTTTTGTAGATGAAGAAAAGGGTAAAATGGAAGCAGCACATTTTGAATCTTAAAAGGTTCGTTACATTTTAGTCTTTTGAAAACATTACCGCTTCAGGTATGATTAAATTTTAGCTAAAAGAACTCGTGAATAATGACTCGTAATGAAAGAACCTGTCCATGTTATTAATAAAGGTTTCTGCTTTAACAGGGGGTTTCATCCATAAAGTTAAATCGCTTATGGTTCTTTCAAAACGATCCCTAAT
>JAFDCA010000336.1 GCA_019313025.1 Deltaproteobacteria bacterium | reverse complement strand
TAAGCCGCCGGATGATTTCGTTGAGGTCGGGAAGCTGTCTGAGCAAATTAGAGCGCGTTAAAGAGAACATCTTCGAAGTATTTCAAATTAAAACATAAAATCAAACTACTGAACGATATTCAAAAAGCCATGGACATGTTCTCTTTTACGCGCTTTTGTTTGCGAGTTCTTGCAGATCTCAACGAAATTATCCGGCGGATGAAATGGAATGTTATTCTGACAATAGCTATAACACCATGCAACGGGTCACCATTCTCGAAGAATAGACATGTTTTGACCATATCTGCCGGTTAAACCCGATTGTTTATTCATAAACAATCTAGTACTTTGAGCCAGATCAAAAAATGTTGGTTCTGCCTGAATAATCGCTGAAAGAGTTTGCAGTGAACTAATCCGCCACAGTGCATTAGCGGACAAGAGTTTGAAGTGCGCTAAAGTTTAGAAATTCTGACAATTATATTTTAATGACAGCGCGTTAGCGCTAACTCAACTTCCGCGTTTAATACGGGATAAATAGGCACTTTAGATCACTTCAAACATACAAGGCACTTTTAACTTGTACGGTTTTAAGTAAAATAGTCCTTTTCAGGGATTATATCAATGCCGGGTCCTCCCCCTTATGACGGGATCTTCGATGGATCGGGATTTTTACTTGGACATCAAATGATTGACGGCTCCCTCCAGACCATCCAGGGTCAGTTCAAACATGGGAAAAATCTGTTGAATGGTGTTAATGGTCGATGTCCGGACCCATTCCTGTGAAGAAACAGGATTCATCCACACACAATGGGCAAACGTTTGGGCTAAAAACTTTAGCTGCTCAATGCTCGGTTTTCCACTTCTTTCCTCAACATGGATGGAGCCGTCTGCAGCCATCAGTTCATAGGGCGCCATGCTGGCATCCCCCACCATGATGAGACGGGTCTGTGGATCGAAGGAGATAAAATCTTCAACTTTAAAAGGTTGTTTGATTCTGGCCGGATCCTCCCAGAGAAAATCATAGACCGTGTTGTGAAAAAAGTATGTTTTAAGATCCTTAAACTGATCTCTTGCATAGTCAAAGAGGGTCTGAACAACCGGTATATATTGATCCATGGACCATCCGCCGTTGTCGATGGCCAGTATGACTTTGATGCGGTCTTTTAAGCGCCTGGAAAAGATGATTTCGATTTCGCCCCCGTTTTTCATGGTCTGATATATGGTTTCATCAATATCGACCTTATCTTTCGGACCCACCGGCACCAAGTTACGGAGCCTTTTGAGCGCTTCGCCTATCATATCCTGTGTCAAAAGACCGCGGCGGGAATAGTCTTTGTATCTTCTGTCCATGGCGACTTTGACGGCAGACTTATTGCGGGATACACCGCCAACACGCATACCTTCCGGATGGTATCCGGAATGGCCCACCGGTGAAGTCCCGCCGGTTCCAATCCATGTTCTTCCCCACTGGTGGCGCCCTTTTTGATCTTCAAGCCGTTTCCTGAAATATTCAATCAGCTCTTCCGGCGTCAGATCGATGATATCCGCCACATCCATTTCGAGCGCGGCTGCAAGGGATGCAGGATCTTCCAGCCATCCCTCCAGCAGGGCTTTGGTGACTTCGTCGAGCAAAAGGGGTTCAAGTTCGGGCATCTCAGCATCCTGAAAACGGTAAGCAAATACCTGGTCATAGACATCAAAGTACCGCTCACTTTTTACCAAGATTGCCCGGGCTGAGGTATAGAAAGCATCGATGGAGTTGATCAGCCCCATATCCAGTGCTTTTTGAAGCGTTAAAAACGAGGTTGGGCTCACTGGTATTCCGGCGGTTTTTAACTGATAGAAGAAGTCGATAAACATATTTTACCTAAGTGCTTTAGTTCATAATTACACTGACCTGTTTTTATCTGGGAGCTTGCCCCTATAAGCTGAAGTCCAAAAGTTTGAAGTTTGAAGTGGCTCAAGTGAGCCAAAGTTGAGGAACACGCTTTCAGCGCAATCAATTATGATTAAAATTGATAGAAAACCTTAACTTTAGTTACTTTTAACTTTTGCAACCATTGTATGAAAAAACCAAGAGAATGATAGGTAATCGTATTTATGAATACATGTACTAAGTTTAGGGTTTTGTTATAACTAACCGTGTCGATTCGTAAAACCCACGGCTTTATTGTAATCCTGACTTTTTTTAAACAACACACCCAGAAAGGGAATATCTTTATTGGCCAGTCGATCAGGGTTAAAGTCAGAATCGGTTTTAAGCGCCCTGATCCAGTTGATCAGCTCTCTGGTGGCCGGCTTCTTTTCGATAGCATCGATTTTGCGCAGTTCGTAAAACGTGGCCACTGCACTTTCCATGAGATTCGAATTGATATCCGGGAAGTGAACCTGAATGATCTTTCTCATCATCTCCGGATCCGGAAAAGCGATGTGATGAAAGTTGCATCTGCCCAGAAACGGATCCGACAAATCCTTTTTGGCGTTGGAAGTGATAACGATGACCGGACGGAATTTTGCTGTGATGGTTTTGTCAATTTCAATGATGTCAAACTCCATCTGATCCAGAACATCGAGCATGTCGTCTTGGAAATCGGTATCCGCCTTGTCGATTTCATCAATCAAAAGCACGCTCCTTACTTTTGAGGTAAAGGCCTGGCCGATTTTACCCATTTTGATATAATCTTCGATGTTGCTGACGTCCCGCTTTGAGTCGCCGAAACGGCTGTCATTCAAACGTGTCAGCGTATCATACTGGTAAAGGGCGTCCACAAGTTTCATGCTCGATTTCACATTGAGAACAATAAGGGGCATGCTCAGACTTTCCGCAATGGCGTGGGCCAGCATGGTTTTGCCGGTGCCGGGTTCTCCTTTGAGCAATAACGGCATCTCAAGGGCCATGGAGACATTTACGATGCTGGCCAGTTCGTTATCCAGAACATATCGGCTGGCCCCTGAAAATGCATTATTTTTTTGTTTTGCCATTTGTTAACCTCTTGTCACTTTGAGGCTTCGCCTCAATTGGCCTCCGACCCCTAAGTCCTACGATCCGGAGGGAATAAATGAATGGTGGGGCAGAAAGTATCCGCTCAATATAACCCAAAATTCATCGTTCCATCATTCCATATTCCATTTATGATATGTGCATAATCATCCTATCGCGATTAGAGATTTTTTTCAAGTTGGAGTTTTTCTTGGTTATGTTTTGTATTTGCAAAAGATAGCATCTGTGGTATGAAAAATAGTTGGAAACGTTCGGGAAAGAATAGCGTATGTTTATGAAATTCTGGAATCAACCGTAAACTGAAAAGGAGGTACGAAGCATGAAATCTTTTAAGACAGCTGTCGCAGTTGTATTGGCGTTTCTGATGATTACCGCCGGTATGGCCATAGGAGGCACGCTTCAGGATGTCCAAAAAAATGGATTTGTCACGGCCGGGGTTAACGGCGGCGTTTTCGGTTTCAGCATGCCGGATGAAAAAGGCGTTTGGAAGGGCCTGGATGTGGATACGGCCAAGGCCATTGCGGCCGCGGTGTTCGGTGACGCAAACAAGGTGAAATTTGTTCCGCTGACCGCCGTGCAGCGCCTTCCTGCCCTTCAGTCCAAAGAAATTGACGTCCTATGCAGAAATACCACCCAGACCCTGACCCGTGAGACCACCAACGGTCTGAATTTTACCCATGTCAACTATTACGACGGTCAGGGTTTTCTGGTACCGAAAAAATTGGGCATAAAAAGTGCAAAAGAACTGGGTGGCGCCACCGTATGTGTTCTTCCGGGAACCACCACGGAAATGAACGCCGCGGACTTTTTCCGAAAAAATGGGTTGACATGGAAACCGGTGGTCATCGAGCAGACCGCAGAACTATCCAAAGCATTTTTTGCCGGACGCTGTGACGTTTTGACCTCCGATGCATCCCAATTGGCGGCTCACAGATCCGTAGCCCCCAATCCAAAAGACTATGTGTTGCTCCCTGAAATTATCTCTAAAGAACCCTTGGCCCCGGTGGTCCGCCATGGGGACGACCAGTGGTATGATATTGTCAACTGGGCGGTGATGGCTCTGATACAGGCCGAGGAATTCGGAATTACATCCAAAAATGTTGATGAGATGCTCAAAAGCAAAGATCCTGAGATCCAGCGCTTTTTGGGTATAACCCCGGGCATGGGTAAAGCACTGGGCCTGGATGAAAAATGGGCCTATAACATGGTCAAACAGGTGGGGAATTACGGCGAAATCTTCGAACGCAATGTCGGTGTTAATACCCCCCTTGGTCTAGAACGCGGCTTGAATGCCCTGTGGTCCGACGGCGGCATCATGTACGCCGCTCCCGTCAGATAATCGACGATAAAAAGGTGCCCGTTTCAGGGCACCTTTTTTGTTTATCATCACCACACTTTTGTTGATGATTCATCGGGCTGTTTCGATTTCAAATGGAAAACAATTGATCCCGTCATATAGAAAAAATTGTGAAGAATAACGTAGCTGAAAAAGTTCCATTCTGGCTCGACCCCAAAAAGAGAGCGATCTTTTTCCAATTCATAACGCTTTGCATGGTGGGGTTACTGGGATATTATCTTGTTTCCAACACACTTCATAACCTTGAAAGACAATCCATTGCCACAGGATTCGGTTTTATCCACCAAGAATCGTCCTTTGAAATCGGTGAATCCCTGATCGACTATTCAGCAGCCAGTTCTTACGGTCGTGCCCTGATCGTCGGGGCTTTAAATACATTGTATGTGTCTTTTATCGGTATTGTTATTACCGTGATACTGGGCACAGTTGTCGGTGTGGCGCGGCTTTCCACAAACTGGTTGGTATCAAGACTGGCAGCCATCTATATTGAAGTGATGCAGAACATCCCGGTGCTGTTGCAACTGTTTTTCTGGTATGCTATTTTCTATGAAACCCTTCCATCCCCCAGACAGGCCCTCAACCCCATAACCGGCGTGTTTTTATGTAATCGTGGGGTTGCGTTTACCATCCCCAAGGCCCATCCTGCACATATCTATATGGCCTTCGCCTTTCTGGCCGGCTGTATTGTCGTATATCTGGTGCGCCGGTGGGCAAAAAAACGTCAGGAACGAACCGGAAAGCTTTTTCCGGTATTTCGGGTTTCCATAGGGCTTTTGTTAGGATTTCCATTGTTAACCTGGTGGATGGGGGGTGCTCCCACAGAATTGAATATGCCGAAGCTTGTGGGGTTTAATTTTATCGGCGGTCTGACCATTTCTCCTGAGTTCATTGCCCTATTGCTGGGTCTGGTACTCTATACGGCCGCATTTGTTGCAGAAGTCGTACGGGCAGGGATTCAGTCGGTCAGTAAGGGCCAGACAGAGGCTGCCATGTCCCTGGGTCTTAGGCCCCCAATGGTGCTTAACCTCGTGATTTTACCCCAGGCCCTTCGGGTGATCATTCCGCCGCTAACCAGCCAGATGCTGAACCTAACCAAAAATAGTTCCCTGGCAGTGGCCATCGGGTTTCCTGATTTTGTATCCGTGGCCAACACCACCATCAACCAGACCGGTCAGGCCATTGAAGGCGTGGCGCTGATCATGCTGGTGTATCTTTTTTTCAGCCTGCTGACGTCGGCGTTTATGAACTGGTATAACAAAAAAGCCGCTTTGGTTGAGCGATAGACAAATCCATGACAGATATTGCACATACGTCCCAAAAAGAGGGGATCAAGCCGCCGGTTGTCAGTGTGGGCGTTATCGGTTGGATAAAGGCCAATCTATTTAACGGATGGTTCAATTCCGTCTTGACGGTGGTAACGCTTTTATTTCTGTGGAAAACTGTTCCGCCTTTTTTTCTATGGGCCTTCATGGACAGTGTTTGGAATACCACGGGACAAGTGTGTCGCGATGCCGGAGGTGCCTGTTGGTCGATTATTTCATCAAATTTACGGTTTATTCTGTTCGGTTTCTATCCTTACGATCTTCAGTGGCGGCCCCTTTTGGCCATGATCATTCTCTTTGTTTTGCTCTATTTCAGTCAAAATCGTAAGCACTGGAAAAAACCTCTGGCATATGCCTGGATCGCGGGTCTTTTTATCATGGGCTTGCTTTTGAGAGGAGGCCTTTTTGGACTTGACCCGGTGGAGAGCACCCAGTGGGGAGGGGTGCCGCTAACGCTGTTGCTGTCTGTTTTCGGACTCACGGCGGCCTATCCACTTGGGGTTGTTCTGGCGCTGGGTCGTCAGTCTAAAATGCGCGCCATAAAAACACTCTGTATCGTGTATATTGAATTGATCAGGGGGGTTCCTTTAATCAGCCTCCTGTTTATGTCATCAATTATTTTCCCGTTGCTTCTGCCTGAAGGGGTCACCATCAACAAGATTCTCCGGGCCCAGATGGCCATCATTTTGTTTACGGCCGCCTATATTGCAGAGGTGGTTCGTGGTGGGCTTCAGGGGATGTCCAGAGGGCAGTACGAGGCTGCCGAGTCTATTGGGCTGAATTATTACCAGACCATGCGATTGGTCATCCTTCCCCAGGCGTTGAAAATCGTTATTCCGCCCACGGTCAGCCAGCTTATATCTGCCTTTAAAGACACATCCCTTGTGGTGATTATCGCCCTTTACGATTTGCTTAAAACCACACAAACGGTCCTTTCCAATCCGGAGTGGATGGGGTTTAGCAGAGAAGCCTATGTTTTTGTGGCCATTCTTTACTTTTTGGGTTGTTTTTCCATGTCGAACTACAGTAGAAAGTTGGAAAAGGAATTGTCAAGAGGAGATTAAGCGTTTTTATGGACAAAGAATCCTCAGTTACCACGGAACAAAAACTGTCTGATGAAGCCATCATAGAGATCATCGACATGCACAAATGGTTCGGCGATTTCCATGTACTTCAAGGAATCAACCTCACCGTCCACAAACAGGAGCGCATCGTTATTTGCGGCCCTTCAGGGTCAGGGAAATCGACACTCATCCGCTGCATTAACCGGCTGGAAGAACATCAACGGGGCCGCATCATTGTGGACGGTATCGAACTGACCAACAACATCAAGAATATCGAAAAGATTCGTGCGGAAGTCGGCATGGTGTTTCAGCATTTCAATCTCTTTCCTCATTTGAGCATCCTCGAGAATCTGACGTTAGGTCCCATCTGGGTGAGGAAAACCCCAAAGAAAGAAGCTGAAGAAACCGCCATGTATTACCTGGAAAAGGTGCACATTGCCGAACAGGCCAAAAAATATCCCGGGCAGCTGTCCGGCGGCCAGCAACAGCGGGTCGCTATTGCCAGGAGTCTGTGCATGAACCCGAAAGTCATGCTTTTTGATGAACCCACCTCCGCCCTCGATCCGGAAATGATCAAAGAGGTCTTGGACGTTATGATCGAACTGGCCCAGGAAGGGATGACCATGATCGTGGTTTCTCATGAAATGGGATTTGCCAAGAGCGTGGCCCACCGGGTCCTTTTCATGGATTTCGGTCAAATTGTCGAGGGGAACACCCCCCGGGAGTTTTTCGAAAACCCCCAACATGACCGGACCAAGCTATTTCTGAGCCAAATTTTACATTAGAAGCTGATCATATGAAAAAGGCTATATAACCAGTTTGTCACCAATTTTTCTTGCTTTTTCGAGGATGTCTGTTTGTTGTAGAATATCGTTTTTGTCTCTTGTTCCAGTGGCCACAATGGTGCCCTTCACATCGTAGTGTAAAAATGAAAACAGATTCTCAAGATATTCAAAGTAAAGTTGGAAGGTGTTTTTGTCCGGGTTGCCCTGAGTAAAGACCAAAAATAGGCTTTTCTTTCCT
>JAFDCA010000335.1 GCA_019313025.1 Deltaproteobacteria bacterium | reverse complement strand
CGGGAACTGGATGAAGATTATTGGAACTGGAATTTTGATGAAAGGATGAAAAGACTGGAAATCCAGTTTGAACCAGAATGGGATGCGGTAGCCGGTGGGCCTGCCCAACCCTTCATCGCTACCTACGGCAATAGAAGGGGACGGGGAGATAGCGATTTCCACCTTAATAACAAGGTCATATATATTAGCCTTGCTCCCAAAGAGGAGTATATAGAGGAAATTAATAACACTATGCTGGACAATTTGGATAAAGGTATTTCGTTTACCGATGCACTACCATGGTGGATAGAAATCCACGAAAACAGGGATATGTGGTGCAAGGATAGACAGGTGGGCTTGGAAGTCTTCAGCAAACCCGGATTTGAAACACACAACTTTCTAAACCTTATGGAAAACCCTGTGGCTACCATGGGACACCACGCAATCTATAATAACAATATCAGCTATGAAATTCGATGCATCAATAAGATTGTCCATCCAAGAGACCCCAACCTGACCGACTATGAAAGGAATCTGGCACTACATCCTTCTATTCAATTTGCCTGGGCCCACAGTTATGCCGATCCAGCGTTTATCTACTCAATCCCCAGCGTTATTTATCATCACATAGAAGAGTATAATAATTCACGGTCTGCTGAACCCGGGATGAGGGTAGTCAAAACCATCGGCCAAAAACTGAAGCGATTGTTTGCTTAATACCAGATTTTTCTTACAATGATCATCAAGAGCCCTTCAGCCACAGTGCTGAGGGGTTTTTTGTGATATATCCCATCTTTCTTTTTGTACATCAGTACATTGTGTCCACTAATTTTGGCTGGAAAGTGCCACCTGCTGCAAAAATTTTATAGTCGGCCTCTAACCAAAAGAGCCTTATTGCACTGTATAAATGTGTTGTCCAGCAAGAAAAAGCAGACCAATTTTTTCTTAATGCCTCTTCTTCCTTTTCATGGTATGCTGGAATAATAATCCGTTTTTCAATATGCAAGGAAAGACACACACCATCACTATGACTTTTTAACCCCTTTTGCAAACGTCACTGCATCATTAACGCAACCAAAAGGCATATAACGATGAATGTGTTTGAAATAAGAGAACAATTGATTGATTTTTACAACAATAATAAAAACCTGATAGATAAAATCCCTCTCTTTAAAGCCCTTGATCCCCTTCCCATAGCCGTAGTTGAACCTTCAAATGATCCCAAAAGAAAAGAGTTGTATTTTAAATTTGTAGACACAATAACATCAGAAGATGACAGCGGTTCGTATTTTTTAAAATCATTTGACTGTAGAGATTACTATAAAATCGATGTGAATATTAATCACTTTTTGTTCAGACATGCCCTTATTAGTTTAGAGGGGTTAAAAAATCTTCAATCGGAAGTATTAATAGAAATGATTCACATTAAACAAATGCAGCTTTACAATCTTTAAGTACCATTATGCCAGCTTGACACCATTCACTTTAAGGCCTTACCAGGAAATCATTTTAGAGCTAATCAGGTAGCATTTATAAGGCAGGAATAGAATTGCTCCTTCCTTTTTCTTGTTTTGTATCCATATATGGTATCAAAGTATTTGTCTTGTGGTGTTAAACACGTGTCCCAAAATATCCTAAAAAGAATATTTTTATTCCTTCTATTTGGGTACCTTATTAGTTTTTGCTTTATTGTATATTCTCATCCCGTAAAAACTCTTACCGAATGGGACTGGACAAAAGGAACAAACGCTGATTTTAACATTTATCAGCGAGCAGCAAGAAATTTTATAAATGGTAACGACATTTATAGGGGGACCAAATATTTCTATCCTCCTTTTTTTGCAATTCTCTTGTCACCCCTGTCCATTTTGCCAACAGCCTTTCAAAAGCCCATCTGGGTAATTTTGAATATCATCACCTTAATATTCCTCTGGTTTTTTCTCTTGCACTATTTTACTAAGGGCGGCATTAAAAAATATCAGGCAGGTACCATTGCCCTCCTTGTTATAGCAAGTTCTATTCCTCTTCTGCACAACTTTAAATGGGGTCAGGTGTCAATATTGATTTCCTTACTGATAATTTCTTCCTACATTGCCTTTAAAAAAAACAAACATCTCTTATCTGCTTTGACCCTTGCCATTGCTTCCTCCATCAAGGTCATGCCTGCCATTTTTCTTCTCTTCTATATCGTCAACTGGAAAAAAGGCGTGTCAAAACTTCTAATCTGGTTTATGGTCTTCTCTTTTCTCTTCCTTTGGTTGTTTCCCCTCTTGTTTCTAGGCTCTGAAAAAACTTATCACGCTTACAAAACCTTTGATAAAAAAACAACCTCTACACATGCATGGCTATTCCATGGTTTATGGAATGAGCAAACTATCAGAGGTATCGTTTTTCGTTACTTCTCAAAGGACTACCCTTCAGCAAAAGGCAAAAAACCTTTCCCCCCTTTTAATCAACCACCACCAAGTTTTCTTCCACTTTACCCCACTTTTTCAGCCGAAGGTGCACAAACTGTTGGAATCATACTTTCACTGATCCTTCTCATTTACACACTAAGCTTATCAAGAAGAAAAAAGCATTACCATGATACCCTTCCAGAAAACGAGCAGGAGGACGTCTTGTTCTGTTTTTTCATTTCAGGGTTTTTGGCATTTACCCCACACGCCTGGATACATTACTATGTGCTGTCTATTGTTCCTTATTATCTACTGCTAACCTCCTTGATAAAAAAGAATGTTAAAGAGCCTGGTTTCCCTTTCATATTGTTTATGCTATCTTTTTTGACATTCCACGGTAATATCTTTATAATGAAGTCTTCTTCCCTTCTGGCCT
>JAFDCA010000334.1 GCA_019313025.1 Deltaproteobacteria bacterium | reverse complement strand
CGTCTGTCGCAGCAGAAAAGCCTCGGAGAACGCCGAACAGCGGAAAAAGGGGCATTTACGGATGAACACTGAACTAACCAACTCGATACATAGGGTTCTGGATGTATTCGCTTTTGCAAATCGGACAGCGGCTGGGACGTGTGAAACGTTTTCGTTTTTCAAAGACGTATCCACATCCCAAGCATTCGGCGGGTTTAATGATCAGTTTTTTCCCTTGATGTTTGACAGAACGCGAAATATGAAAAAGATGAGCATAGACTTTTTTTTCCCCAATACCCACCGCAGAAGAGATTCCCCTGGCGCTCATCTCTTTATCACCTAAAAGCAACATGATCTCTTTTCGTATGGTTTTCATATTCGCTTTGAAAAAGATATTTTATGATTCCATCAATTTTAACAGCCAATAAAAAATACCGATTTCAATGATGACCATATAAATCATCGTTTGATATAATAAATACAACTTATTCTTAAACCTGCTGAATATAAAAATACAGGCTATTGAACTAATGATTAGGATGAATAGGTACGTCTTCAATACATTCCCGAAATCAAAAAAAAGTATCAAAATAAGTCCCAACAACAAGCCGGATAACGGCCAGATTAAAAGCAACACCCCCCATTCTGAATACAGGTTTCTGTCCCCGGTCTTTCTGTCCTCTTCCACCTCTTCTATTTTCTTCAAAGGAACAATACTTAAACAAAATAAAAACAGTACGGTAAATAAAGCGACCATTTCGGTATCCGCTCGGTTCATAAAATAACCGAGCATTATGGGTGTTATCAGTCCTAAACTGATCGTGATCGCTGCCGGTATCGGATATCGTCTTAAACGGATTGGTTTTGCAGAATATAAAAGGCCGAGTATGGGGAGAAGTAAAAAAAGAAATAACGTTAAATAGGATTTATATACAAACCATGGATAAACAAATGAAAAGACGAGAAGCACCAATGAATAAATAAGGGCATGGGACGGTTTAATCTTTCCGGAAGGAATGGGTCTATTGGGTTTGCTTATCCTGTCAAGCTCTCGATCTGCCCATGAATTGAAGCTGTAGATAAAATTTGTTGAAATCAGTGTCACCGAAATGGCAACAACAATATCATGCCAATGTGCACCTCCACCCAGCTCCGCCCCAACCAGATATGAAAAAAAGGCGATAAGCGCCGCATCGATACGGCATAATTGGAAATATGAAAGCATCCAAGTCAGATCCCAAACCTATACCCCGGGATGATATGGAGTAGAAATGGAAGGTTCGTTTTCATTTGGTTAAAATATATCGGACCTATCACAGCCAGCTGCATCAAAAAAACAATACCCATAGATCCAAAGGTCCAACCGGAAAAAATACCACGTTCAGAAGATAAAAGCCTTGCGCCAAAAAAAGTTAACGTAACTACCGGCAAACCCGACATGAAGATGTCAAATGGCCGGTTGAACAGCCATCCGGTATATTTGAAAACAATCGCCTGAACCATCCATATGCTTGCGGCTGCTGCGGCTGCATATATCCATGAGCGCTTGTTGCCGCCAAACCACCCGGCCTGCCAGATAAAGAGAATGGAAATGACCGTGAGCATGGTCAGCCAAAATGCAGCCATGAACTGATGGTGACTCCATTGGGTCTGGAATAAAACCACTGATTTAGAGGTTCGTATCGGGCCCACCCAATTGATGGCAAGGATATTCCCGACGATATAGACCGCCAGCGCCAGATATAACGCGCGAATCCGGCTCCGAGTATAAGCGTACCCTACAGCGACCATGCCTAAAAAAATCACCAGCAACTCAATGGTCAACGGCCTGTTTTTTGTATATGCCCAGCAAAATGTTGCAATATAACCGATAATGTCGGAAAAAGATCCCCTTAAGTATTCAAGCTGCAGATGTTCTTGTGTGATCATTGCGTACAAAAGGGGAATCCCCATTAAAGTGACGCCATACATCACCCAAATCAAACGAACCACGGGAACCTTTAATATAAGATGCATTAACAGAATAATCAACAAGATCGTGGAAGCATTCCAAAGGGTATGATGCAATGCAACATAATAGGAAAAATAACTATGCTTTGTCAAAAGACCGGTCTCCACATAACACCGAAATACTGAAAAACAAATAAAATAGACCGGGGCAAACGCATTCAGCAGGATTTTCCATTTGGGCATCGCACCTGATGCATTCATCCTGTTATTTTTTGGCGTTTCTTTAAATGCTGAATTCATGGGCCGGTGATGATCATGCATAAACCATTTATTGTTATTTTTATTATCGTCTGGATCGAATTCTTTTTATGGTTCCAGCCACAATATCTCCATTGTCAAGCCTGAAACCTCTCACAAGCACCCTTTTGCCTCTCCATCTGGAAGCAATCAAAGAAGTAATATAAGACGTATCACCCCTTTCGTCCACGAACGCAGATCGATATTCATCGCTGCCCAATTTAAATTCGACCAAATATACCGTTTGTTCTCCGACGATCAAGTACTTTTCGTTGAGGTTGATGTCATGAATCACCGCATTAATTTCAACGGGTTTTATATGATCAAAATCGATACGCTTCTTTGAGAATGCCGCTGCTCTATTGGGATACGACATTAGACCCAAACCTAAAACAAAAAAGAATAGCACGATATTTCTGATGATCGTTGTATAGTTCATAAAGCCTCCTGTTAATTATCCATCTGCCGCCAAAAAAAGGTTTCAAAAGTTTTCGTGACACCGGGATCTTCATTTTCAACACCGCCTTCAACACCGATATAAATCTGCGGTCCGCCTCTGAGCACGGCAATTACCGGCGCCGATGCAATGGATGTTCCGATAATCTTGGTTCGATCGTATTTCCCCTTTAAAACCTCATTATGTTCTCCATCTTCTTCGTATATATCACTCCAATAAAAGGCCGCCTCTCCGGTTTTGTAATTTACGGCATATAGACGGGCTTCTCCCCTGCCTGAAACAGCCACGCACGGATCAGCAGGCGGAGGGCCGCCGGATTCAGGGGTATATGTGGTAAAATAGACCACGCCGTCAAACACCGTCACGGCAGAGGTCATCTTTTCCCCTAAATTTTCCAACCGGATGTACCAGCCTTTTGAAGTTTCGAGCGCTGCCCGCGTATCGGCTCGTTGTTGCTCAGTACCGAGTACAATAAGGTTTTCTGTAACATCTACCAGATCGGATTCGGTGAGGGTGGTAAACCCTGCACCGGTCCATTCGTTTTTAATGGCATATATTCGATTGACCACCCCGGTCTCTTCAGGATCCGCCCGATCCCCGGTACCGAAAAAAATCATCTCGCCATATCTTTCCCCAACCGCATCCGGTGAATAAAAGATCTTTCTCTTGACCCCGTCAACCGCCGATGCTGAAAACAACTTTCTACGGCTCCAGGCGCCGTCACCATCGTCATCTTCAAAAGCGAACATGTTTCCGGCAAGATCTCCGGCATACACCCGGTTTGTATACTGATTGCCGTTGGAATCGAATCCCGCAACATCCACGATGCAATGGGTCATGTCCGCATAGTACCCAGCATTGACATTCAATTTACTCACGGCGCCGTCTGATACTCTGACGGTAAACACCGCCCTTCCTGAAGAATCCGTAGGAGCTTGAGGATCGGCCGGTGGCGGTGGATTCATCGGGTCATTCGGTTCCTTGTCCTGGTTGGTATCATATCCCCCGGCCATTAAAAAAACAGTCTCCGGTCCACTTGAGGTCTGGATCTCATGGACGGTCGGTTGAGACCAAGACTGGCCCAGGGTGGCGCCGGCACCGTCTGCACTCATATCGTTATTCCCATCCTCACCGACCAAAAATGTCGGTCCTATTGAATAAAGATAGCTCGGTGAATAGTAGGTGGTAACATCCAGGGCATAATAATTATAACCGCCCCGGCGTTCTCCGAAAAACAGAATTTTCTGGCCGGTATCTTGATAGACCACCGGAACACCGTCCACAAAGTATTTGTGATTCGTGCTTCCGTCTGAAAGTTCCTTTAACCGGGTCAATTGATCCGGAGGGATGAATCCCCACACCTCACTGGCGTCACTGTCTTTGAAGCAATGCATGATCCCGTCATTGGTCCCTGTAAAGATAAACGATTCATCCAGACTGCCGTTTCCATCGGTATCATAGTGTACCACCGCCGGTTTTGAGTGAAGGACATCTCCCAGTTTCCACGTTTTGCCCACACCATATATATCGTCAATCACACTATCTTTTTCCGCTGCCGAACCCACCGACAAAGTTGTCGCCGTGATATCCGTGTTGGAAGTCGAAAAGGCATTGGTTGAATGGGTCAGATCTGTTGATGATCCCATATAGGTATATAGATTGCGGGTTGCCTGATCCAGAAGTTTTGTGCCGATGCCTCCCTCGAGCA
The DNA here is from genome assembly GCA_019313025.1 of Deltaproteobacteria bacterium. The sequence continues at coordinate 982 of JAFDCA010000334.1, read as the reverse complement.
CATTGGGACCATCCGGAGACGTGGACCAGAAAGACTGGGCATTGTCTTTGATCTTTCCATCATCCAATGTGGCGGGGTTACCTAAGGCATCGACGATAATTCCCTGATCATTAAGGCCGTATTTTTTGATGTTCCCGGCCCAATGGCCGTCAGACTGTGGTTTAAAAAAACCCACATAGAGAGAACTCCCTGCAAAGGTCCGGTTCATCTGGCTCATGGGAACCACCGGGGAAACAAACACCGAATTTACATCCGCAATGTCGGTCATGATTTTTTCAAATGCCGCTGTAAGGCCTGAAATGCTGTTCGCCGTGTAATACAGGCCGCCACCATTGTATGCCGTCTCTGCCAAAAGCTGTTTGTCTGTTCTAAAGCCGATGGTATAAACAACGACATTTTGTTTCTCAAATGTATCACCGGAAGCACCTAAAGAAGAATTGATATCATTATCGTAAAGATATTTGGCTACATCGTCCAGATAATCGGAACCGCTTGACGAATAAACAGGCGCAGGTGCCACTCCCGTATCGTTGCCGTCATTGTCATAATCGCCGATGGTATCCCCGTTGATATAGGTGCCGGAAGTCAGTTTCGAATCCTGATCCTGGGTCGAATCGCCGTCTGTCATGAGGATGATATAGTTTTTCTGGCAGCGATACTGCATGGGACTGGTATACTGCTTGCAGTCCGACCCGCTTGTATCGCAGTTGGAATCATAGGATCCCGAGGTGCCGTTGTACCAGCTTGTTTTCCCGGCCAAATAAAGACCGGCTTCGGCCAGAGTTTCGGCCAGCGGCGTATATCCGTTGGATGTAAAAGCGTTTACGGCATTAATTAAAGTGCTTTTGTCCGAACCGCATTCGGCAACCAAATATCCACCCTGAGCATTGGTGCCGTTGTTATTGAACCGCATCAATCCGAACCGCACATCGTTCGTGTTATTGATGACCTCTGTGATCACCTCTTTGGCCACTTCTTCCCT
>JAFDCA010000333.1 GCA_019313025.1 Deltaproteobacteria bacterium | reverse complement strand
CTCTGACGCGGTAGATACCTACTGGCTTTTTACAGAGATAACCAAAAAATTAGAGGCAGACGTGAAGTGAGGATTGTGGATTGCCGATTTATTAAATTCAGCTGAATTATTGGTTTCCTATAGCGAATATGTAATCTCGGGAAGTTAATTTGATTGGGATATTTAAAAAGTGTGGCTTTATGTTACTAACGGTATTGTTTACCTAATCAATAGTTTCGAAAGTTGTGCATAGGATAATAATTGTTGAATCACACGTTTGCTCCAATGGATGCAATAGCCACTTCCAAAGGTCCTTATTTATATCAATTTCCGTCTCCAAGCTCTCTCGTTCGTAATGCCCGACTCATTGGAATAAAGCGAATTCCATTTACCAGCTGCTCCGTATCATCCGGGATAAACCCTATCTTTTTATATGCATGTACTGAATTGGGTGACGCATTCACAGTCAGTCTCTTTAATGTCGGTCGATTCTTTAAGCAAACATCAGCGGCCATATGAAAAAGACTCTTACCAATCCCGATGTTTTGAAAATCCTTCTTTACAAAAAGCATAGACACATGATTAAATTCTTTTACTTCTATTACGCCGACCGCCCTACCATCTTTCTTAGCGATAACAGTAAAATGGTTTGATAGAGAACGTTCAGCTAAAGCTACAACGTTTGCATATTTACGAAATTCATTTACACCTTCAACCGAATACTGAGGGGCCACGAATTCATCGAAGGTTGAGATTACGACATCAATGATCTGCTGCTCTTCGCCGGGTTTCATAATCTTATATTCGATTTGGCTATTTATTTTTTCCGTCTGCATTTTTCAAACAAAAATGGCATTTTTAACAATGATAACTCTGAACGATTTTAGTGTACTCTTTATTCTCGAAGTTATCTTAAATTCGATCATACATCAAGAGTTGTCAATTTTCAGCGGACGCAAAATGCTTTCCGTTTTAATTTTTGAAACAATGTCTCGCAAGCTCATGTTCATTTAGGAGTAGGAAAGCGGGCCTTTGAGTAACTTAAAATTCGGGAAAAATCCGGCCTTATTCTAACACGATCATCTCTTCGCAATAGTCTGAATGGGGCCGGATTTTGTCATAATTTCTGGCAAACCGTAATCCCGGGTGTATTTGCCGGAGGAGGTTCGTAGTCGGTATTTCGGTCAGATGCCGGCACACAAACCGCGTGTCCATTCCGAGTATTCGACATGCTTCAAGCGTGGGACAAAAATTCTTTGAGTGAATGACCATTTTCGTGCTGCTGCAATGCACGACAGGTGCATCGTCTTCCGTGATGCCAAGTTTTTCAAGAAAGACGCGATAAGCGCTTATCATGGGACCCTCACCGGCCACCCCTTTGCCTCTCCCCTTATTGGCATACCAGCCTATCCTTTTCTCGGAGAGGCTCCGGGCCATGTCCGTTAATTTTTCTTCATCTGCATCGCGCAATACCCTGATATTATCCCTCACGGACTGATTATACAGAACGGAACAGTCTCGGTGTAATACCCGCTCATGTATCCGGATGTCCTTCGCAGCACGTTGAAAAATCTCTTTCAGCTGTATATCGATTCTTTTCCGACCCTGTTGAATACCCTCTTTGATAGAAAACCCGAATGCTACGTCTCTGATTCCCGCCCAGAGAATGGCAGTGGAACACATGGGACAGGGTTCATGGGTGGTGATCAAAAGGCATCCGTTCAAATTTTTGTCAAACATAGCCGAAGCAGATCGGATAGCCGTCATCTCGGCATGGGCGGTGGGATCCCCTGACGCGGTATCGGTATCATGGGCCTGGACAATGACCTGGTCATTTCTGACGATAACCGCCCCAAATCCGCTGTTATGCTCCCGCAAAGAACTCGTCGCTTCAGCAATGGCAAGAAGCATATATTTTTCGAGTTGATCCGAACGCAGAGACAAATTTTCCGGCATGATGTCCGCCCACAACTTAGATTTGAGTTGTTCTGAGCCCTGATTGGGTCAAGAAGCAATAGAGTATAACTCTATTCAACACAACAGCCATATCACTGGACCCTTCCTGCAGTCAATCATTGTTCAGGTATTTTACAAAATATCAGTTAGATGGGATTAATGAATAGATAATTTATGTTGAATACCAACGATCGGATACTTGATTCGACTGTTAAATTCATTTGATCAGGAAATCTCAACTTTCTTGACTGTAGAATATTGTGGATATGCGTTACAAATCCATAAAAAACAAATAGTTGAGACTTAGGCACGAAATCCACACTTTTACCAGAATGTAGATTGGCCAGGGGAAACCCACACTGTCCGAGAGTTTTAGATTTTTCCAGCAAATCTTAACATTTTGATCTCGTCTTTATTGTGGATTTGTCTATCTAATTCACAAATCTTTTGGATCCTTCACGATGTTTACTTGGGCACGCTATGTTTACAATTTCAATTCTTACAAAAAGTTGAAGACTTGGCAAACTATGGCAATGAGCTTTAAAATTGGGTACCATCACCTTCTTATTTTTGTCTTAAATAAAATCTCCACTGACAAAAAATGTAATGACCGGAGTGAAGCCTAATGGCTTTGTTCCGGTCTTTCATTTTCACGAAATTCAAAATCAATTTCAAAAACTGAAAAATAGAGATTACCAGACGAAATTTAATACTTTGCCGCAGTACTGATCAGACACCATAAATAGGGGTTTCTCGTAAAGCACAATTATTTTGGATTTAATCATAAAACCTCAAATTTCATTAAATCCCCTGATTTGATCAAATCTTTATGCTATATACCGATTGTCCGGCGATTACTTACAGCTTGTAATCTGCTGTTCAAAACATTTACCAATCCAGATGAGAAGGTTCGAAATGTTAATAAAGCAAGCATTTCCATGACTTGATGAAATAGCCAATATTGTTTAGAGACGGATTCTCATCTTATTCTTGCCGATAGATGAAAATCGGACTAGACCAAGCATTATAGCCATCGTCGGTTGTCACTTTTACCCATAATGGATTATCACCTGTGGGTTTCAATGGCACTGTGATACTATCCTTCATTTCAAATATATTATTCGTCTGCGGCATTCGAAATATGCGTAGCTTTCTATCAAGACCGCCGGTTTCGAAGATGATGTCTTCAAAGTCAATGTCATTAAATGCTAGGTTTGTTTTGACGTCATTTGTATCTAACACCAGGTGGCCATTGCTAGTTTCATCTAACCAGATATCGAATCCAATAAAATTTCCGGTCGTCACTGAGTCCCATTCAATTTCGGTATCGCTGCATTGCTGCAATAAATGCTCCTGATTCCACAAATTGAATTTTTGAAAACGGACGATATGTGAACCTTTAACCGACAATTTTCCACTCCACCTGGTTTGACGGCTACGTCCTCGGTATTTTGCGCCACTCCAGACGACCCGAATACGATTGCCCAGGTCTTCGGGGCTGTAACCCCGCATGGTGTAAACTAGCTTATCCGCGTTTAAAACCTCAATCCTTTCGATAGGCGTTTGGTTCGCGGCGTATACGAACAAGTTCACAGTTTGGTCTTCGGTCTGGGCGATATCCCCCATCATGAGCTCGTTTCTGGGCTGCGGTACAACCTTGAAATTTCTGGGATCTGATTCATAAAAATTAGCGCTGGTTTTAAAACGCGCCCGCACGTCGAGATTAAGACGGTTTCCTGAAGTTCCGTAGTGGTGGCGTCGACGCAAACAGTCGAATATCGATTCCCGGGTGAGTTCCGATGTTAGAAAACAGGTCAATCCGCCGTATGTGCCAAAGTGCGAAGCGCCGGGATGGCTGGCGCCGGGCCGGCATTTGTGGTCGTCACTGTTGCACACAATCCCGCAGCGATAATTCAACGCAAAACTGTCCATTAACAACCACTCGAAAGTACCCCAAGCCGAATGAATCTCCAAGGCGGTTTCGATTTTGGGGTCGTGGGCATAGGCGATATCCGCGTAACGGCCGCCCACATGGGCGTAAATAATGCAATCCTCATTGGCTAATTCTGAAAAGAGATCCCTCATTGTGGGTGCATCGCTCTCAATATCGGAATTTCCCTGAATCAAGGCATGCGATGAGCGTCGAATAGAACGGCCTTCATGTAAAAAATAGATGTTATGGTCTCCGCCAACGCATGTATTTCCCGACCACTCATAGCCCGGGAACGTAACGAATCTGCCTTTTTCATAGAACTCGGAAGTCAATCGATTCAATTGATCCCAGAAATCAGCCTTGATTTGAAAATCGTTACCCTGATGACTGGTGACATCCAGAAATGCGAGATCTCGAGCGAAGATCAGATATTCGTAAGCCGTGTTGATGCCGACCGTCTCACCGGTCTGACCATGTAGGTCCCCCCAGTATCCACGCAGGCTATCGGTTTGGATGACAATCGGGTTGGCATCGGTCAAATGTTCGTGGCGCCCCCTATAAAGACGGATTCGATAGACGCCTTCCTTGTGTGCAACAAGGTTTTCGATCTTAACACTCCGCTGGCCAAGAGGAAAGGTGACTTGGTCCGGAAGGTTTTCGATAGGTAGGTTGGATTCGATGAACAGATCTTCCTGTACACGGTCACTTGGGTTTCCCCAAGCGTCATCAGCTCTAATGCCGAGAGAAAACGGTTCTCCCGTGCATCGCAAGGTCGGTGCAATCACTCGCCATTCAAACGGGAGACTGGGGACAACACTGATTGTAGGTGTCTCCCGTAAAGGTACGAAGTGACCTGTCGCATATACGTCTACTAATACTTTGAATTCGAAGTTGGTTTCACAATAGGTCTGCAGTTGCATACCGGGTGACCCTTTTGAGGTGTCGCCAAAGGTAATCGTGATAGTATCTCCCCGAGATAAAAAGCCTTCTGAAACTCTGACAAGCACGGATTTGTCTCGAGGACGCATGTGGCCGGAAGGCAGGTACTCGATCGACAATGTCGCGGCGTTGCTGGCCCGAGCGGTAACATAGTTAGGGGCGGCAGGATCGGTGGTCTGGAATCCGCCGATGTCGATTATCGATCGGAACACGATCTTGAGGGCACCGGTATCATCGATGCCGAATGGGCCGGCGATGTAAACCAAATTAAACGTCTGGAGGCTTCTAACCTCAAACGCACCGGTTGGGCTGAATTCAACCTTGCCGTATAACGAAAGATCATCGAAGGGTTGGGCCGACGGCCATAATTCACCCACGAAGTCGGGATTAACAGGCTTCATAAGAACCTCCCTTCAATTTGCTTGAGTTTAAATAGCGGTTGTTTCCAACTATTGTCGACCTAATTTCAAACAGGATACGCTATCATATAAGTGAATCATGTATCGGGACAAAATGATGACAACCGCTATAAACTAGCCCAAATAAATTATACATTTGGTACAGGGGAGTAATCAAAATCTTTCGAGGCAAGAATGGCGTCAACACCCCCTAGCTCCTCAATTCGCTGAGCCTGGTCGGAGAAGGCGAGTGCATTGGCTTTCTCGGGATCCACAATGTTTAAAAGCGCCGCGTGACATTCAGCAAGGGCTTCATCGAAGTTTGCATTTTCTGCCAGGTCGTTTCTCTCGAAAGGGTCCTCTGTCAAGTCGAAAAGCTGAGGTCTGAAGCCTGGGTAGCATATATATTTCCACCGCTTGTGTCTGACCATGAACATTCCCGTGATGGACCCGCCATCATGATACTCGCTTAGTATGCTCCTTTCAGGGCTCAAACCATTGGCAATGCTGATCAAGGAATGACCCGGCCGCCGGGCATCCTCCGCAGACTTTCTGATACCGATGCTTTCAAGAATGGTGGGATAGCCATCGATCAGAGAAACCAATGTGGTATTTGTTTGACTACGAGGTACGCCAGGGCCGCTGAGCAACATGGGTATGGCCACGGACTCTTCATACATCGTACACTTTGTCCAGAATCCATGGTTTCCAAGCGCCTCGCCATGGTCGGATACGTACAATATGGTTGTGCTGGTCAACTGCCCGCTCTCTTCAAGTGCATTCAGCAACCGGCCGATATGATCGTCCATGAAGGTGCACAGGCCGTAGTATGATGCCTTAGCAATCAAGCGGGTGCGTTCATTAAAATAGTCGTCGTAATTCATATAGCGTTGCAGTGCTTTGAGCACCGGATGATGGGGCAATTCATCCGCCCGGTTGAGTCTGGGGGGATCGATCTTGTCAAGGGGGTAAAGATGATAATACTTTTCAGGAACAACCAGTGGATAGTGAGGACTGGCAAAACTGACGAAAAGCGTCCAAGGAGTGCTTTTATGCTTTGGCGCTTCCTTTTTTAGCCAGTTACAGGCTGTTTCACACACCCGCATGTCATAATGGGTGTAGCTGCATTCACCCGGACCGATTTGTTCTGCGAATTCATGTGCCTTATCCCAGCTTTGATTCTTGCCGCGCAATAAGCCCCGCGTCCACCCGAGGCCGCTTTTAACATGCAACGGTAAAATTTCTTCATTAAAGCCGTTTGGATCATCATGGCTGCGATAATGCAGCTTTCCGATCGAAACGGTATGGCAGCCTTCCTGCATTAACCGGTGACCCCAGCTGGGAATGCTCCCATCATAAGGTTGAGAATTGGTCCAGAAGCGAGTTTCGTGGATATATCTTCCGGTTGCGAAAGAAGCGCGTGCCGGAACACAAATCGGGGATGGTGTATAAGCATTGGTGAAACGGATCCCCCGGGCGGCAAGTTTGTCCAGATTGGGAGTCTGCACGATGGGGCTATTGTAGCAACCCAGTGCGCCTCTAGCATGCTCATCGGACATTAGAACTAAACAGTTTTGTGTTGTCATAATAGATTTGTTGGTCTCCAAATACATCTGCTTTGTTATTCATACCAGAGCGGCCATTCCGTGGTCGATTTAACTACCGAACCACCACCGCTCCGAGCAGCGAAGTCCATCCAGATCGAAATTTCCGGCCAACTCGGCATGTTGTACTTTATTAACAGTTGCAAATACAAAATCGCTAAACAGCGGAATGACCGTGCCGCCCTCTTCCCACATAATGCGTTGCATCTCCCCATACATCTCGCGGCGTTTGTCGCTATTTAGCTCTGAGCGGGCCTTAACCAGGAGATCATTAAAGCGTTTATTGGTCCAAAATGTTTCGTTCCACTTCGATTCGATGGAATACGCTTGAGAGAACATCCAGTCTTCGGTGGGTTTGCCGCTGTAATAGGATTGGCACCAAGGCTTATTCATCCAGACACTTTTCCAATAACCATCCTTTGGCTCACGCTTGACAGCTATCTTCAATCCAGCCTTTCGGGCATGTTCACTGTAAAGAACCGCTGCTTCTACGCCGCCGGTGAAAGCACCATCCGATGCATGGATGGTAAAGGTATGATCGAGCATGCCGGCTTTTTTCATATGATATTTAGCTTTTTCCGGGTCGTAGGCGCGTTGGGGAAGATCTTTTGCATAGTACTGATAAGTAGGACCGATAGGTGTGTCATTCCCGACCGAACCATAGCCGCGCAAAATGATCTTCAATAATTGCTCGCGATCAATTGCATATTTTAGAGCAAGCCGGACGTCGTTGTTGTCGAAGGGTGCCAGATCGGTTCTCATCGGGAAGGTATAGTGCAGGGCACCGTTAACCTGAATGACCTTGAGTTCAGGGCTTTTCTTAAGCATGTCAGCTGTTTTAAGCTCGCAACGGTTCATTACATCTACTGTATTTGTCTGCAAGGCATTCGTCCGGGCATTGCTGTCGGTGATGCATAGAATCTCTATTTCGTCGAAATGAGCCCGCCCGGATTTCCAATAGTTGGGGTTGCGCTTGACCAATGAGCGAACACCCGGGTTGAACTCCACCAGCGAATAGCCTCCCGTACCAATTCCCTTGTCAAAGTCGGTCGTACCTGCAGGTACGATGGCTAGATGTGTGTCGGACATGAAATAGGGAAAGTCGGCATTGCCCCGATCAAGCTTAAAGACCACGCGATGCTTGCCATCTGCTTTCAATTCTTGGACGGGTTTTAAATATGCTTTTGCCACTGACTTGGAATCTTCACCGCGATGCCGATTCATGGAAAATATGACGTCTTCTGCTTCAAATGATTTACCGTTGTGAAACTCAATGCCTTTTCTCAGGTTAAAAATCCAGGTGGTGGCGTCGGGAGAGGATTCCCAGCTTTCGGCCAACTCGGGGATCGGTTTGCTTTTATGGTTGATTTCAACGAGGTTGTTGCGCAGCTGCCAACTCAAGACCATGATCAATAAATCGGTAAAGACCGTCGGATCAAGGGTGTCACTTATGGCGCCGCCAGCCATCCCCATTCTAAGCTTACCGCCTATAGTAGGCGTTGCGGCCACGGCAGCTCCTTTTATCAGCATGGGCGATACAGCTCCAGCCAACCCCAAATATGACATCTGTTTCATAAATTCACGACGATTGATTTTACCCTTTAGAAAGCTGTTTTTAAGATCATCTAATTTAGACATTTTTTCCTCCTTTTTTAAGATACTTGATATATTCAGTTATGTTTTAAATTTGAATTTCCCGCTGTTTGCAGCGCGGGATGAATTCAAATTGTTCGTGGCTAGATTTTAGATATCATAGTCAGGCAGCTGGTTCACACCATATTTTTTAGCTTGCGCCATCATGATTTGGACCAGTCCGTTCCTTTCTTTTTCAGGAAGTGGCAAGGGTTCATATTCTTTAAATGTCTTGCAAACGACCTCCCGCGCCTTTTGTGAGGCATCCTTGCCTCCCTCCGCTTGAAAGCTTTCTCTTGACGATCTGTCAACCACCGGTGATGGATAAAAAAGTTCCTTTTTAGACCAGGCCAGTGTGTGGGCAGTGGCTAAAAAGTTGCCGTTCGGGGCGACCTCTCGGATCAAATCATCTGCGAAGGCATCATCCTCACATGCTAGCCCCCCTGCCAGTCGAAGACCCATTCCGCATAGCTCATTATCTATCACGAGCTTCTCGAACGATTGGCACATGCCCGATTCCAGCATACCTGCACCTACGATTATATCAGCACCACCGAGTATCCCAAGCATGGTGCCACTTATCGATTCAAAGCCGGCCTGAGCGTCGATCACCTTCGCATCGCTCATAGACACAATCGCATAGGTAGGAATTCCCAAGTGCTTGCCGATCTGACAGTTGGCAACGTTTGTCATCTGGCTTTCAAAAGATCCGAACAGGCTGGTGCCGTTTCTCATATCCATAGTTGTCGCAGCTGTTCCGTATATCAGGGAAGCGCCGGGTTGCACGAGTTGATGGATTACGACACCGCATAAATTTTCAGCAGTATGTTGTACGATTGTTCCCACCAGCGTCACTGGGGCGGTTGCCCCTGAAATAGGGGCCGGTATAATTCTCACCGGAAGGCCCAGTTTTGCACAATCGATTAGATTCTGGCTCGCTAATTCATCCCAGCACAAAGGCGACCTTGGGCAGCAGGCAAAAGATAGTCGTGGTTTCTCCCTCACCTTTGCTTCGCTACCGCTAATTACGACAAGCATATCCATAAGCAAGCGAATTAATCCTGACTCAGACATACCTAAACACAATGGCTTCGAGGTGTTCAGCAGTGAGAGAAAACAGCGAAAGGCACTTTTTATTTTTGCTGGAATATCGGCAGGGATCAGTGAGGGATTCGTGTGCTGCAAGAAAGGCAATGAATCGGAAAGCCGTAAAAACCTAATGAGATCCATTGTATGCACCGGACGCGGCCGATTGGTCTCGAAGTCAAGGATGAAGGGCGCTGATCCGCCGGCGACAAACGAGGTTTCATCTCTTCCCAGTGTCACGGCCCTGTTGCCAGGTTGGTCGTATAAATCAACAATCTTCGGAACACTTTTTAGGGCTCGATCGACCAAATCCATGCTGATACTGACCATTTGTTTTGTCAAATCAACCTTGGCACCATGTTGTCCCAGAATATCGAGTGCCTCTGCATGGTCTATCTTGACGCCAGGCTTAGTGAGCAGGGAATAGGCCTTCTCGATAATTTTAGTCATAGCCTGTGGGTTCAACAAATTTATTGCTGGCTGACATGGCCAAACCATAGGGTATTTTTCCCCCCCGGTTAGAATTCTATTTTAAAGACAAAGCGTTTGAAAATTCATCGCTTCGTGTTTGCATATCAATATCGGTGTCTTCTGATGGTTGCACAGGAATATTCCTTATTGGTCAACCTTGAATAAACCAGTCATTTTCTTTTTTCGAAAACTTATATTTGAGGTTGATACGATTTGAAATAATCGTCAGACGACTGAGCATAAAACGCTCTTCGATGGAATTATAGTATTCTCCGATCCTGCGGAGAAAAAGGATTCCGCGTGGCAGCTTTAACAGTTTACTTTCTTCTTTTGTTAAAGGTTGTGAAATAAAATAATAATTTAAGCGTTCGGTTTGAGTGTCTGGTTTTTGTCCCAGCAGGTCGAGGAAGAGGTTTTCGTTTTCGATCTCCTCTTGTGAATATCGTTTTACAACGGAACTAGGCAGCAACCGTTCATCTACGGATAGTAATTCATCTGAAGTCCATTTCGTTCTTCTGATCCAAACCGTTTCATCCCAATTGGTTGAACCCAGACCATCAAGCCAGCGTATATGGTTGGGGATTATTTCTTTGTCAGTGAGCTTGTTGGTGACTTTCAATCCCATCCGCTCCACCGACCCATTGAAGGCATAATGATAGTGAACAGATAACGGCTTTTTTTTCTTAATGAAAAAGGTGCCTTGCCCTCTCAGTTTTTTTGCGACACCCAATTGAACAAGACGGTCGACAGCTAGACGGATCGTGTTTCTACTAACGGCGAATTGGGAAAGGAGTTCATTTTCAGATGGCAGCGCATCACCGTCTTCCAACTGGTGTTCATTGGCATAGTCAATTAATATTTCGGATAATTGGATATAAAGGGGTTTGTAATTCTGACGATCTAATTCAGCGGATATATCAGGCATTTTTCTTTTTCCCGAATTTGAGGGATAAGATCGAAAAACTTATTGGGTTATACCTATAACCCAATAAGTTTATCGCGTCAAGTCTAGATAAAAAGCTTGACGCCGAAGAAAATGTTGGGTTATTGGTATAACCCAACAAACTTCCTGGATGTTTCAAACCAATTAAATTCATTGCTGATGTTCGAATAAAAAATTAAAACCAATATGGAACCATGGCATATCGAATCTGATCTGTTGGTCATAGGTGGCGGAAGCGCTGGGTGCATGGCTGCTATTAGAGCACACGAATTGAACCCTGATTTGAAAATCACCATTTTTGAAAAAAGTGACCTCAAATACAGCGGATCGATCACACGGGGTATGGATGCCCTGAATATTGTTTCCATCCCCGGTGTTACAACTCCAGAGCTTTATGTTGAAGCTCAGCGTGAGGAATGTGAAGGCATCCTGGATATACCCCCCAGTTACCGGATGGCGAAACGATCATACAACCTGTTGAAAAAACTTGAAAAATGGGGTGTCCATTTTATACATGAAAAAGACGGCCGCTACCGCACGCTGCAAATGCACGTCAAGGGCAGTTTCTTGGCGGCCATGCAGGAACCGGACCTCAAGACATTGTTGGCCCGCAAAGTTGAAGATGCCGGCGTTAGGGTATTCAACCGCATCATGGGGCTCGAGCTGCTCAAGCAGGATGGTCGCGTGAGCGGAGCCGTCGGCGTCCAAACGCGCACGGGTGATCTGATTGCCTGCAAGGCCAAGGCCGTGATTGTGACGGCAGGGGGGCAAGCCCGTTTTACCCTTCCCAACAGCGGATACCTGTATGGCACCTTTGACTATCCTGGGAACTCGGGCGATGGCTATGCCATGGCGTTTAAAGCCGGTGCCGAGTTGACGGGTATGGAGTTTGCGGAAAGGGGGGTATTGATAAAAGATGTCAACATCCCGCTCCTGGCCGTCGCCGTTACCCGCGGCGCAAAAGTACTCGATATTCTGGATAATGTAATTCTGGAGAACAGGGACAGTATTTACGGGTACAAAGGGCAAGGTATGGTCAGGGCATCGGATGCGGGACTGACCCCGTTGAGAATCCGCCTTTCCCATCTTCCCGACAACACCATCGAAGAGATCGAGTCGATCCTTTTTACGACCGAACGGCCGGCTCAGCAAAGATTTTTCACTG
>JAFDCA010000332.1 GCA_019313025.1 Deltaproteobacteria bacterium | reverse complement strand
TAAAATTATTTCTGAAGCGGTGCAAACAGCGATGGTGAAAATGGCAAAATTTCGAGATATTGTCGTACACGATTACGCCAGGATCGAACCCGAGGTAGTTATGGGAATTCTTAAAAAAGACTTAAGCGATTTTAACCACTTCGCTCGAGAAATCATCACTTATATGGATACTCACAAGCATTGAGTATCATCGTCTACCCGCATTATCACCTTCTATAGCGTTATCATTTAAATCAAAGATTTTTAATCGGAATTTTCCGAAAGCTTTTGGAAGATCTTCAGGTCACCATTTTACGGGCTGCCCTGCCTATGACATACCCATCGAGTTTTATGCTTATTGCGGCCATGAACCCGTGAGCTTGCGGGTACTTTACCGATTCCAAGCATGAGTGCCGATGTACTTGGTCGCTTAATTTAAAAAAGACGATCCATTCCAATGAAGGAGATATCATTCAGTTGATAAACATTTATTTACAAAACCTTGTCTTTTTTTCTCTCAAACCCCGATTCATATCCGTATGAAAATCCCTTCACATCTATTTTTTTGAAACTGAAATGTTTTTGATGTTTATTTATATAAAACAGATGGATAGTTAAGTTCGCCAAGTTTGGCACAGCCATTGCAGATAAAAAAACCAGGCGGATTCATCATCCCAGCGCAAATGAAATAACACAGGGTTTCAGTGAGTTCGTTCGATAAGGCCGTTTTAAAGCGCGATACTGTTATTTCAGATGTTTCCGGATTAGACGGGACAAAAATAAAAGGAGGATGGTATGAAAAGAACGATTTGTCTGGTAGTGTCTGCACTGTTTTTGGTTGTCATGATGTCAGGGGTTGCTTTATCATCTGAAAAGGGCGCTGCAATGCAAGAGCAGGAAGTGATGATCAGCGGGACCGTCAATGATGCCAATCAGCTTGTGGACAAAGATGGCCAAATTTTCAATGTGGCTGACACCGAGCAAGGTAAAGAACTGGTGACACATGTCGGCATGAAAGTTAATGTTAAGGGAACCTTACTGGAAAATGAGGGGCAGAAACAGATTTCCGTTTCGGCGTATGAAATTATAAAAGAATAACCGGTTATCCTTTGGCTGTGGCACCACAAAAGCAGGGGGGAATTTTCCCCCCTGCTTTTGTTTTATATTGCTGAAAATAAATAAACCGAAACTTGAATGGTTCACATTCCTAAGTTGAGCGATTTTCAAGTTTGCCGTAGATACAAGAAAGATGTTGTTTCGCTATAGTCGTCTATGCGGAACAGCATCTGACGCAGTAGATGCGGTGAAATTGGAAATACCGTAGGGTTTCAAATTATTGAAATTCAAAATGTCAAAACACCCTAAATTTATTGTTTAATTAACCATTTCAAAAATTTGAAACGATCAATTTAGGACATTAAAAGATTGCGAAATGCCATGGCACTTTTCTGATACATTTTTATGGACTTTTTATAACCCAATTGCTCTACAATTTTTATTCCTTTTTTTAAATGACGGTATTTTTCGAACGCGCTTCTGGTTTTAAGATCCGATTCAATCAAGGAATCGGGCAGACCGGGAAAATATTTTTCAACAATTGATGGCAGCAACGCGTGTACCAGCCCTCCGACGATCGCTTCTTCCACACAAATCCAATCTTCAACGATGGCTTCTACTTCCTTTAAGGTTTTAACCGCACTATTTTTGATTTTATCCTGGATCGATTTTTCGGTATATTGTCTCAAGACGATATGGAGTGTTTCTTCAACAGGGGTTATTAACGCTGTATATGGATTTTTCGCACTGTTCTGCCATATGGTGTAATGATCCCTTGTAAAGTCAAATGTTCCGTTTTTGTTTACCGATATGTAGCTGGAATAGGAACCGACTTCAGCCAGGAAAATCTTACCTGTCAGCCGAATCGCGATTTCTTTTTGATCATTGTTTGAAAACACATAGGTGGCAATATATTCTTTACTTAAATTATGAACGATAAACGCATGGATGCCTTTTGCAGCGGGGTTTTCAGGCTTGGAAGCGCCCAATGTATAAATTGTTATATACGGATTGTTAAATTCCGTAAGTCTCAAAATGTCCTTGATGACGTCATTACAATATCTTTCAAAAATCGTCGCATATTCCTTTCTTGTCTCCGGTACATACATGAGACGGTGTGAAATATCTTTAAGACGCCATCGAATCGGTTGGTCATCGAGATCTGCCTGAATCTTTTTGACAACATCAGGGTTTTGATTGAAAAATTCTATGCTCGCCTTATGTAAATCCTGATCAAAAGATTTTTCAAAATCGTTTAGTGCAAAAAAGGGGCCTTGTTTGTCTTCAAGTTTAACCAGGTCTATTAAAATTGAATAATTTTTCGGCGAATCAGATGCAAAAATTGCGTCAGCCATACAGATGACAAAGAAGACGGGGACGATAATAAGTGTACGACCTATTGTTTTTGAATACATTTGTTGCCGAATGTTGAGGTATCGTTGAACGTCTCGTAAGATATACAACCCACTTAAATCACATATTAAGGCGAAGTCCTTAATTTGCGTTCTATATTTTATATCGGCATCGAGAATAATTTCTGAACATAAAAATGCAGGGGTAAAATCGGAGAGAACTCGGGTGTCGTAATATTCAACCTCGAATGCTGTGACATAGTTGGGTTGATTGAGAGCGAAAAGAGAAGGGTTTTGGGGTGGGCACCCATGCTAAGACGCACAACCCGTGGACATGTTAGAGGGGGGTCTATGAGATAATCATTTTATTTTTCTCTGAAATCGTCGAGCGTAATGTTATACTTTCTTATAAGTTCATAAACATCCGCGCGATATTTTCCGGCCAGTTTGGCTGCCTGGCTGACATTTCCCTTGGTTAGTTCAAATAGCCGAATAAGATAATTTTTTTCAAAATTTTCTTTGGCATCTTTAAATGATTTTAAGCTTTCGGAATGAACATTCTGGGTTTGAAGGATGAGATCTTCCGTTATGACATTGCGTTTCGCCATGGCTACGGCACATTCAATGGTATTTTCGAGTTCTCTGATGTTCCCCGGCCAAGGGTAAGAAATCAGTTTCTGCATGGCATCTGTTGAAAACTCATTAATGTTTTTCCCCATTTCCTCGGAAAATTTTTTTAAGAAATGCCTGGAAAGAAGCGGGATATCCTCTTTTCTTTCATTGAGTGTGGGTAGTTTTATTGGAATGACATGAATGCGATAATAAAGATCTTCCCTGAATTGGCCGTTTTTGACCTCTTGTTCGAGATTTTTATTGGATGCAGCGATGATTCTTGCATTCATTTTTTCAACTTTTCTTCCTCCTACAGGATAAAATTCCTTTTCCTCTAATACTCTCAAGACTTTGACTTGCATGGAAAGGGGCATTTCAGATATTTCGTCCAGGAAGAAGGTACCACAGGCAGCCTCGGCAATAAGGCCTTTTTTACTCTTGTCGGCCCCGGTAAACGCACCTTTTTCATATCCGAAAAGTTCGCTTTCCATAAGATTTTCCGGTATGGCCGAGCAATTTAAAGCAATAAATGGATCATTCTTCCTGTCGCTGGCCATATGCAAGGTTTTTGCGATCAACTCCTTACCGGTGCCGCTTTTCCCCTCAATATATACATTAGAATCCGTTGCAGCCGCCAGTGTGACCTGTTCGAAAACATTTTTCATCTTTTCACTTCTTCCGATGATATTATCAAACCCGTATCTTTCTTTGACCAAGCGCTGCAATTGTTTCACTT